>NZ_CP016359.1:0-300000 GCF_001951155.1 Christiangramia flava JLT2011 | reverse complement strand
CCTTCCGCAGTGGAAATGGTGCATTAAAGGCTGATTTTGACAAAGACGGAACACTGGTGAAAACCTATCAACGCTTCAAAAATTCGGTAATGCCTTTGAACGTGCGCCGAATGGTGTATGCGAATTATCAGGGTTGGACGGTAAATGAACACGTTTACGTGGCATCAGGGAAGCAAAATCTTATCGATAAGGAAGTTTATAAGCTCAAAATGCAGAAGGGGAATGAGCGCCAGAGAGTGAAACTGAACCCAAGAGCCCAGGGCGTGGTAAGCATGGCCAGTAATTAAAAAACTCATAGCCTAAAATTTGTGAGAATAGCCAGGCTGCCGGAAAATCGCTTCCCGGCAGCCTTTCACATACGAAGGAAAGGAAACAATGCATATTTACACTAAATTGCAGTATATGAAACAACTTTACGATTATGAAAGCGCTTGTTGTAGATGATGAAGAACTGGCCAGGAAGCGGGTTTTGAATCTTCTTGGCGAAGTAGACCAGATTGAAGTCATCGGGGAATGTTCTAATGGGAAGACCGCCATTCAGGCCATTAATGAAAAGAAACCAGACCTCGTTTTTCTCGATATCAACATGAAAGACATGAATGGTTTTGAGGTGCTGCAGAAGGTGGAAGCCAGTCCCAAACCCATAGTGATCTTTGTCACCGCCTATGACAATTACGCGCTCAAGGCTTTTGATGCGGAAGCTTTTGATTTTCTGCTGAAACCCTTCAAGGACCAGCGGTTTTTCAAAACCATAGATAAGGTGCTGAAAACTACCCGGCAGGAAGCCGATACCAATTTTGAAAAACGCCTGATGGAAATGTTCCACAGTTTTTCAAAAGGCGGGCTTCAGCTGAACGCGGTCTCGAAGATACCGGTGCGCCAGGGCAACAAGACCTATATCGTAGACCCGCGCAACATTCTCTACATTTCGGCTTCGGGTTATTATGCCGAGCTGTTTACTTCGGAAAAAAAGCATGTGCTGAGAGAATCTTTGAACAACCTGGAAGAAATTCTAGATCCGGCAAGTTTCGTGAGAGTGCACCGTTCCACGATCATCAATCTAAATTTCGTAAAGGAAATCATCCATTCTGATTATGCAGAAATCGACGCACGGATGGAGGATGATAAGCTGATCAGGATCAGTAAATCTCATAAAAAGGAATTTCTCGAAAAAATAGGTATCTGATGGCACTGGGAAAACTGAAAAAAAAGTATATCGATTTTAGACTGGTGTTGTTACTGGCGGGATTTTACCTGCTTTTTGATATCGTTCTGATCGCCAAAGTCGCCTACCAGCGCGGGTTCATGTCACCCGAACGCATGGAAAAATTTTCATGGCCGGAATTCCTTGTCCATAATATCCTGATAGATTACGTGGTAGTGGTAAGCTACATGACGCTTATCGCGATCTCGACCAAGCGTTTCCTGAATAAAAACTATTCCTGGGTCAAGATCATTTCTATTCATACGGTCTTTTCCCTGCTTATTGGTTTTGTGATACGCCTCATCGGGGAATTCATCGCGGTCTTAAGCGGAAAAATGGACCTGGCAAATTATGATTTTCAAGAGACCATTTATGCTTTCATGTACGTCATCGATCTGAATTTCCTCATCTATTTCGCGATGGTTTTCATCATTTACACCTATTACTATTTGCGACAGGTAAAGGAAGCGGAAAAGCGCCATTCCAAGCTGGAAACGCAGCTCGTGAATACCAGGATGAAGATGCTATCAGCCCAGTTGCAGCCACATTTCCTCTTCAATACCCTTAATTCTATCGCGGTTTTGACCGATATTGACCCGGCTAAAGCCAAAGATACCATTGCAGATCTAAGCGATTTCCTTCGGGAGATCCTGTACAGTAGTGATAATAACCGGATAAGCCTGGATGAAGAACTGCGTATTTTGGAATACTATCTCAACATCGTGCACGTGCGATTTTCAGATCATCTCAAAATTCATAAAAAGATCGACGAGTCTTTAATGCTGAAAAAGGTTCCGGCGCTGCTCTTACAGCCGCTGATCGAAAATTCCATTAAACACGGTTATTCCTACGACCATACAGACCTGGAAATCGTGATCTCCATTTTCCAGGAACAGGAACAGCTAATCATTAGCGTCAAGAACGATGGGGCGCCGGTCTCTCAAAGCCATAAGGAGCTGATGCAGAAAGGCGTGGGATTGACCAATATCAATGACCGACTCAAAAACCTATACGGCGAAAATTATTATTTCGAGATCAGAAATCGGGAGCAGGAAACCGGTGTGGAAACCCTGATCAAAATTCCGGAATAAGATACCTGTCCATTATTAGTTTTTCATTTTTTCAAAGAATACATTCCGTGTGCGGCCGTTTGAACCAAAAAAACCTGTAATGTTTCCCACATCATCCCGTTGAAATTCAATTTTTGAAAATGGGAAGCCCGCCTTGAAAATGTCCTGATTGGCTGCGGAAAGTTTCACATCCTTACCCAGCTGATAATTGAATAGAAAGAGTTCGCCCTCCTTCAGTTTGACCGTATAAACCGTCTCGATCTCCTCGGAAAAATACCTTCCGGTAAACTGATTCAAATCCACGGGTTCGGTTTCTTCCTGCAATTTCCTGGCGAGGTGATCGCCATTTTGATGCAGCGTAAGCG
Organism: Christiangramia flava JLT2011; assembly: GCF_001951155.1. Taxonomy (NCBI): domain Bacteria; kingdom Pseudomonadati; phylum Bacteroidota; class Flavobacteriia; order Flavobacteriales; family Flavobacteriaceae; genus Christiangramia; species Christiangramia flava. The sequence goes on along the minus strand of NZ_CP016359.1, from coordinate 297,361 downwards.
ATTCCGCAGTTCCGTCTTCTTTTAAGTGGAAGGTGAGACGGGCATTCACTTTTTCGACCTGAAAAGTCGAATCTGAAACTGGCTCGAGTTCCAGCTTTTGTTGTCCCGTAGCCTGTGTAAGCAGTTGATCATCTTCGCGGAAAAAGCTAAGAACAAAATCTGGAGCCTCCACCATGGCATAACTGCCCATGAGCGCTTCAAATTTTGCGGGATCATATACAAATTTATCTTCCGAATTTTTTATTGGCGTAGGAGGAACTTCCGCAGCCTCAAAAGAATCCTCAAAATAAATAGCCGCGACCTTATAAGCCATTTCGCTCTTAAAACCGGAATTGTTGCTCTGCGTGATCACCGCAGCATCCATATCGGGAAAATACATCAGCATGGAACGATGAGCTTTGTCTGCGCCGCCGTGTTCAATGATCTTCTGCCCCCGGAAACTACCAATATGAAGACCCTGTCCATAAGTGAGGGCTTCGCCGTTCTTCAGGATAAACGGGGTGGTCATTTCTTTATAAATCGCCTCACCGCCGAGTTCATGAGTAAGAAAATTACGAATCCATTGAGCCAGGTCGTCCAGGGTTGTGTAAATACCGCCTGCACCCATCGAACCATCCATGTCCTGGCTTTCAATGTAATCCCCCTTGTCGCCTATGGTGTAACCCGCGGTTCGGTTTTCGATGACCTGCTGAGAATGTGCGCGTACCACCGTATGATCCATTCCAAGAGGATTGAAAACATGTTCCTTCATCCATTCGGGGAAAGTCTGGCCTGTAATTCTATTAACAAGAGCTGCAAGAATGGTGTAGCCCGTATTGTTATAATTGAAAGCCGTTCCCGGTTCGTCCTGTAATTCCGGTTGGTTTTCGATCAGTCTCAACATCATTTTTCGGTCGAGTGAAGAAGTAAGGTCCCGGCCGGTCATGGAAAGCGTATTCAGCAATTCGCGGTAACCACTGGTATGACTTAAAAGATTCCGAATGCTTACAGGATTTGCAAATTCCGGGAATTCCGGGAAATATTTATTGATATTGTCATCCAGCGACAATTTTCCCTGCTGAGCGAGAAGATTGATGGCGAACGCGGTAAATTGCTTGGAAGTGCTGCCAATATTGGTTACACTGTTAGTTTTAAACGGTATATTATAGGAAAGGTTTGCCATGCCGTAGGCTTTTTTGAATAAAATCTCACCATCTTTCATCACCAAGACTTCAGCCCCGGGAGTATCCTGATTGTCATATTGCATCATCAGCTGGTCAATCTTTCCTTCTTTTGTGGCTGCGATTGGTTCCATTTTAGTCAGCTGAAAAGTATAATGACCATTGGCTTCTTCAAAAGGGATTACCTCGATGACATAATTGCCTTTTTCCGAAGTATAGATGCTGAAAATTTCAGGACCTGCTGCCGGACCGTCGATTTCGGCCAGCAACTTGCCTTTGGGATCTTTGATTCTTAGTTTGACATCTACGCTTAGCTGATTCACCCTTCCGAATAAAAATTGAGCAGAATCAGTTTCAATATGATAGCGATGCAGTGATTGAGGCTGAAGGGAATCTTTATATAGTTGGTTTTTCACTACTCGTGTTTCTTGTTCCTGGGAAAATGAAATACTGGATATGAAAATGAGGAAAAGGAACAGGTGTTTCTGAAACATTCTTGGAAATTTTAAATATTTGTGGTTATTCTTAGTTATCTTCTGACTATAGGACGGGCAAAACCGGGAATTGGTTACAAAATTTTTTTCGGTATTACTTTTGCGCTAAATTTCCATACTGAAAAATTCCATGTCTATTAGACCTTCCACATATCATCCCCGAGAAGAAAAACTGAACATCATTTCGCATGCTTTTGGACTGGTATTGTCCATCTTGGCGCTGATCTTTCTCGTGGTTCGGGCTGTGGATGAGGGAGGCTCTTCTTTCATTGCTTCTTTCAGTATATTCGGGGCCAGCATGGTTTTGCTTTACGCGGCGTCTACATTTTACCATAGCGCTACCAATTTCCGAATACGATACAGGTTGAACATCCTCGATCACGCCTCGATATACGTGCTTATCGCCGGAACGTATACACCTTTTGCACTGGTCACTTTAAGCGGATTTACCGGAACTCTCATTCTGGTTGTAATCTGGGCCATGGCTTTAACCGGTGTGATTCTGAAACTGTTTTTCACGGGACGTTATCAGTTGCTTTCCACTATTATGTATGTGGTAATGGGATGGGTAATCGTTTTTGCCATTAAACCACTGCTGGCTAACCTTTCTTCGGAAGGGCTCTGGTGGCTTTTCGGAGGAGGGATCTCCTATACACTGGGTGCGGTGCTGTTTATGCTGGATCGCATTCCCTACAATCACGCCATTTTTCATCTTTTCGTACTGGGTGGTAGTTTTTGCCATTTTATGGCTATTTATTTTCACGTTTAAATATTCCTTATTCCCGCTTTGAGCATTTTTGAATAAATTGACGCTCCAATCAAAAAAGTTCAAATGGATTATTTCGTCATAGGAAGTTTATTGGTGAGCCTGGCCGCCATTTTCGGTTTTATCAATGTAAAATTTCTGAAACTCCCCAATAGCATCGGGTTGATGCTGATCACCATCGTTTTTAGCCTGGGAGTGCTTGGGATTAGCGTGATAGATGATACATTGCTAAATGCTGAAAAAAGCATTATTAACAGCATCGATTTTGAAACGGTCCTACTGGATGTAATGCTGAGCTTTTTGCTTTTCGCCGGAGCACTGCATACCAATTTTGAACAACTGAAAGTACAGCGTTGGCCGGTACTGGTATTTTCGACTATCGGAGTGCTCATCAGTACTTTCCTGGTGGGAACGGCTAGTTATTTTATTCTGCAGTTGCTGGGCATGGAAGTAAGCTATATCTATTGCCTGCTTTTTGGTTCGCTCATTTCCCCAACCGATCCTATTGCGGTCTTAGGAATTCTCAAAAAGGCCGGCGCTCCAAAGAAACTGGAAGCGAAAATCGTAGGAGAGTCATTGTTTAACGATGGAGTAGGAGTGGTGGTGTTTTTAACATTGTACCGCATCGCCTCTTCTGGCGGAGAGAAAATAGGCCCGGGCCATATCCTGGAGCTTTTTGGAACAGAAGTTCTTGGTGGGATCATTATCGGGCTGTTATTAGGATATATTACCTATAGGCTCATGAAATCCATAGATGATTATGATGTGGAAGTGATCATCACGCTGGCCGCTGTCATGGGCGGAACTGCGGTGGCACATCATTATCATTTTTCAGCACCACTGGCGATGGTTACCATGGGACTCATCGTTGGAAATGATACGGTTCGCGCCAGTACCATGTCTGAAATTACGGAAACTTATGTAGATAAATTCTGGGAGCTGATGGATATTTTGCTCAATACCATCCTTTTCGTTTTGATAGGTATGGAAATGCTTGTGCTAAGCCTGGAAGGTCATTATGTGCTCGCGGGACTCATAGCCATCCCGGTTGTATTGCTTTGTCGATATGCTTCACTGTTGTTGCCGGTACAGTTCTTTAAACGCCGACTCCATTTTGTACCACGTACGAACCTGATCATGACCTGGGGTGGGCTCAGAGGCGGAATTTCCATCGCTCTTGCTCTTAGTCTTACCGATGAAATGCATCGCGAACTTTTCCTGGTCATTACCTATTTCATTGTAGTATTTTCCATACTGGTACAAGGATTAACGATCGGTAAGCTGGTCGAAAAGCTAGGCGTGAAGGCTGAAAATTGAATAATTGCTGAAAATGCCTCTGGTACTTTGTAGGAGGAATTTTAAAATTTTCTGAAAATAAGAATTTCGAAAACCGGGCAGTTTAGATAAATTATCCTAAAATGACCAATTTTCGTCTTAAAATGAGTTAATTATAAAAGCCTCAACAAAGCCTTAACGCTTTGTTGACAGGCTATTGCGGCATGTGTGCGTAATTTCACCGTATAAAATTACTACGATGAAAACGCATACTATACTTCCGAAATTTCTGATTCTTTTAATATTATTTACGGGTTGCAATCCCAAACCCCAGGTTGCTGAAGCAGACGCTTCTCAAAAATTTGAAATGGCAAATCCGGTAATTAAAAGAGAACCCAAAGATTTCCGACAGGAGCTTACCTATTCTATAGACAGTTTAAAAAGCAAGCAGGATGTAGACAGCCTTCTTAACAGGTATTCGGAAAAAGAACTCCACGCCATTTTAGCCTTGAACAGAATGGATCGAAATCGCCTGCGTCCCAATACCAATCTGGTAATACCGGAATGCGCAGCTTCTGATTTTCTGGATTATAGTCCGTTGCCTTCAAATATCGATTTTATGGCCTGTATTCCAAAAGCCGTTTTGGTGTCCCAACGAGTCCAGGCTTTCGGTTTATATGAAAATGGTGAATTGGTGCAGTGGGGTCCGGTAAGTACAGGTAAACGCTCTACCCGTACCCCTAATGGTTTGAATTATGGAAATTATAAGGCCCGAAAAAAGATCAGTACGGTTGATGCTTCCTGGGTAATGCCTTATTACTTTAATTTTATGAATCATGAAGGAATTGGTACACACCAGTATGCCCTTCCAGGTTATCCAGCCAGTCACGGTTGTGTGAGAATGTATATGGACGATGCAAAAGATATTTATAATTGGGCAAGTATGTGGGAGTTGAACAAAGGTAAAATCAGCAAAAACGGAACTCCATTCATTGTGTATGGTGAATATGATTATAACAGTGACAAGCCCTGGTATAATTTAGCTGAAAATATGAAAGCTAATGACATGACTGAAGAGGAAGTAAAGCTCCTGAAAGATTATATCTGGAATTACCAGCACGATCCTCGTAACTTCGAGACTCAGCTAGATACTGAAGAAGGAATGCTTGCGTCTGCGCAATAGTTTTTCGTAAATTTGGGAAAAGCTGTTTCATGATATTTTCAAAGAGCATTCGTTTCTTAATAGCCATCTTTTTATTCGCAACTATTGTTAGTTACGCCCAGCAAACTTCAGTAATGATCAGGGCAAAAGCGAAGGATGCAAAATTCATAGGAAGTTCCATTGGCGGGGCTAAAATCATAGTTTCTGATGCTCAAACGGGAGTCATTCTGGCAGAAGGTATTACTTCAGGAAGTACTGGAAATACTGATTTGATTATGAAAACTGCTCATGAACGAGGGCAGTCGCTTTCCGAAGAATCTACAGCCGGTTTTCTGGCCACCCTGGATCTGGAAACACCAGTTTTGGCACAGATCGATGTGTATGCTCCCTGGAATAAAAAACAGGCACAAGTCCATGCTTCAACGCAGACCTGGATTCTTCCGGGAAAAGATATCTTAGGCGACGGAATTATCGTGGAAATTCCCGGTTTTGTAATAGATATTCTGGCACCTCAAACTCATGAACGTCTCGCATCCGAAGTATTCGAAGTGAAGGCCAATATCGTTATGGTGTGCGGCTGTCCCGTGGAAGAAAACGGACTCTGGAATGCATCAAATTACCAGATTCGTGCCGTTGCGCTACAGGACGGAAAAAAGGTCAAAGAAATCGATTTGCAACAAACCGAAAAATCGAGCACCTTTTCAGGAGATATGCAACTGGAAAAAGGGCTGTACGAAATCCAGGTTTATGCTTTTGATCCTGAAACGGGTAATACAGGCCTGGACCGTACCAATATCATTATAAATTAACCTAGACCAGCCCCAGGCTTTCAATAGTTCTGAGTACTCCGTTTTCGTTATTGTCAAATTCGGTAATGAATTTGCTCACTTCCTTGATTTCAGGATGCGCATTTTTCATGGCATAACTATGATGGGCTACCTGCATCATTTCCAGATCATTCAGATAATCTCCAAACACCAGGGTTTCCTCTGGTGAAATGTTCAGTTCTTTCTGAATCCCCTTAATCGCGTCCCCTTTATTGGCATCATGTGCGGTGATATCAATAAAGATCTTAGCGGCGATCGCCACTTTAAAACGGTCGGTATAATTAACAAAATGAGGAAAAGTGTGATCCTCCACTCCATTAAAGTTGCAGAGCGTCACCTTCAGAATAGTATCGTTGACCTGTGTTAGATCGTCAACAATTTCCAGTCTTTCATAAAATTTAGAAACTTCATCGATAAATTCCTGATCGCGTGTTTCGATGTAGGCCGAATTTTTTCCGCAGAGAACCAGATAGGTTTCATCCAGTTTTCGCCCCATCTCAATAAAACCAATAGCCGAATCTCTTTCAATTGGGTTCACGTAGAGTTCTTTACCCTGGTAGGAAACAAACGTTCCGTTTTCGGCAAAGAACATGATGCGATTCTTGATCCTGTCAAATTTCGCTTCCAAATTATAGAATTGACGACCGCTTGCGATGGCAAACAATACGCCTTTGCCGGTTAGTTCTTCTTCAATTTTCCAGAAATCAGGATGTAGTTCATGCTGGTCATTCAGCAGGGTTCCATCCATATCGGTCACTATCAGTTTTATCATCGCAATTTTTTTGAAAGGGGCAAAGGTAGCACTTGTAACAGCATCTAAGTTTAATTTCTCCTTAAATCTTCAGGTGAATGGAACTTGCTGAAAGATTAGCTGCTGAATGAGGGAAAACTTAAAATAATCAAAGTTATTTTGGAAAGTTCGGGAGGTAAAAGGGAAATACCGGATAAGACAGCTCACCCGGTATTGAAATATTTAAAAGATCATTGCGTCTACAATTCCGCCAACGATCGCCAGGATAATAGCCAGCCAAAGTGAAGGCCAGAAACCGTGAGTTTTAAAATCACTGCTCAACTTATCGGCTATTTCAATAATGATCGCGTAGGCGATAACGCGAGTAATAAAGCCGAGACCCAAAAAATAAAAAAGTCCTAGGGTAGCGATGTTTAAAATGGCCGTTAGCAGCCAGCTTAACAGAAAACTGAGCACGCCAATAATAAGCGCTACAATGATTGCCGATTTGAATCCTTTCAATTCCACGCTGGTCATCATTTTTGCTGCGATCAGCAAAACTACGGCATCGATCACCACGTGGATAAGCCACTGAATCATAATTTATTGGTTTTGAATTGTTAGTCGCTACTCAAGATACTAAAAAACTCTTTCAGTTTTTACTTTTCAATCGGGCTTTGAGTGTAGTGGGTTTTTTATTCAGTGCGATTTCCCAGAGAGCCTTGAAATTGGCTAGTTTCTCTCGTTGTTTCAGGCGATATTCGGTTTGATAAGCCCTTTGATCGGCTGCAAAACCGATATAATTAAGGTCCAGATGGTTTGCAATGAAAAGAGCCCGGGGCAGGTGAAATGCCTGAGTTACCACTACGGCATCATTCACCTGGAATAATTTCCCGGCACGGTACATACTGTCATAGGTGTCCAGCCCGGCATGATCGGTTTTAATTAGTGCCTTGGGAATGCCATTTTCCTGCAGGTAATTAACCATCGCGGAAACTTCGTTATAATCTTCAGAGCGATGGTCCCCGGTGACCAGGAAGTTTTTTACTTTGCCTCGTTTGTATAGTTTAATGGCAGTATCAACGCGGTCCTTCAGGATGGGAGAAAGGTCACCATTTGCGTGAACGCTGGCTCCTAAAATGATCACGGTGGTCCTGGAAGGAACCTCATTGAAATCCCTGAAAATGCTTGAAGAGGTCTCTTTCAGAAAAATGCTTTCCAGTCCCAGTACAGCGAAAATGACCATCACTAGCCCAATCACTAAAAAAATGATCAATTTCTTAAGGCGTTTCATAATCCAGGCCATTTACCCATCGAAGATAAATATAAATATTCAATGTATCGAGAGAATTTATGTACTAACGAATGCGAAAATGCAGCTATTGTCTACCTTTGTGGAAACTTCAGCGTATGAGTATCGATGCATTGAAATGGCGCTATGCCACCAAGAAGTTTGACGCTTCCAGGATTCTCCCAGAAGAGAAAATCAATATTCTCAAACATACTTTTAATCTTACCGCCACTTCTTATGGGTTACAGCCGCTGAAAATGGTGGTGATCTCCAATAAAGAACTGCAGGCACGTTTAAAAGCCAGTTCCTTTAACCAGAAACAGGTAGATACCGCGTCTCATTTACTGGTTATTTGTATTGAAGCTCGGGTAGATGAAGATTTTATCCGGAATTACTTTCAGCGGGTGAAGCATATTCGGAATGTTTCTGATGAAATTCTGAAGCCTTTTCGGGAATTTTTAGTAGATGATTTCAATTCAAAAGCCAAGAAGGAGATCGAAGCCTGGGCTATCAATCAGGCATACCTGGCCTTGGGAACTTTGCTCACCGTTTGTGCTGCTGAAGAGATCGATGCCTGCCCTATGGAAGGTTTTGAGCCTAATGAGTATGATCAAATCCTGAATCTTTCGGAAAAGAACTTACAATCAGTACTCGTGCTTCCGGTAGGCTATCGTGCCGAGGATGACGAATTTTCCGGTTTTAAGAAGGTACGCCGACCACTCGATGAGGTCATCATCGATATCGACTAGTAATTGACGTATTCTGTAATTTCCAGTCCGTAACCAACCATTCCCACGCGTTTAGTGTGTTCGCTGTTAGAGAGCAGCTTGATTTTATGAATTTCAAGATCGTGAAGGATCTGCGCGCCAATTCCGAAGTCTTTAGCATCCATTTTAACGGGCGGTGCTTTCATTTCACCTTTTTTCTGACCTTCTTTTAATTCTGATAGTCGGTTAAGCATATTTCCCGACTGGTTTGCCGGGTTGATGAACACAATGGCCCCGCGCCCTTCTTCATTGATCGCGCGGAACATTCCGTCAAGCTTTTTATCAGCATCATTGGTAAGTGTTCCCAAAATATCATTATTCACCTGCGTGCTGTTCATGCGAACCAGAACCTCTTCATTTGGGCTCCAGCTGCCTTTGGTTAACGCAATATGCACCTGGGAATTGGTGGTTTGCTTATACGCACGCAGCCTGAAATCTCCAAACCTCGTCTGGATATGAAAATCTTCTTCCTTGCTGATCAATGAATCATGCTGCATTCTGTATGCCACCAGGTCTTCAATAGATACCACTTTCAGGTCAAAGCGCTTGGCCACTTCCAGTAATTGTGGGAGTCGAGCCATGGTTCCGTCTTCGTTCATAATCTCTACAATCACGCCTGCAGGAGCAAAGCCGGCCAGCCGGGCAAAATCGATGGCAGCTTCGGTGTGACCGGTACGTCGAAGAACTCCGCCTTCTTTTGCTTTTAAGGGAAAAATATGCCCGGGACGGTTAAGGTCGTGAGGTTTTGTGTCGTTATCGATGAGCGCCTGAATAGTCCTGGCGCGATCTGCTGCAGAAATCCCGGTAGTGACACCTTTTCCGCGAAGGTCAACAGAAATGGTAAAAGCCGTCTCCATGGGGTCGGTATTATTACCAACCATCATTTGCAGTTTCAGCTCTTCGCAACGCGCCTCGGTAAGAGGCGTACAAATGAGCCCGCGACCATGAGTGGCCATAAAATTGATCATTTCCGGGGTGACCTTTTCCGCAGCTGCCAGAAAATCTCCTTCATTTTCACGATCAATATCATCTACCACAATGATCACTTTTCCCTCACGGATGTCATCGATCGCGTCTTTAATAGAGTCTAATTTGATAGCATATTGATTGCTGCTCTTCACCTCGGCCATAATATCACGTTTATGGCGCAAAGATATTTATTCTGAATCACTTTTGGACTTCCCGAACTTACCTTTTTTGAAGAGTCTTCGGAAGGCGTCACTGATATCGCCGAAAATGAATAGGCCCTGATCGGTTGTGGCGCGGTAGGTTAAAAATATACCCAGCGGAAGCATGATCCAGGTAGAAAGCCAGGTAGCTACAAACGGACTGATACTTCCGTCTTCCGCGGAGTTTTTTGCAAAAATCCCGATGAAGTGATAAGTTAAGAACAGAACGATCGCTACGACCATAGGCAGTCCCATTCCTCCTTTGCGGATGATCGCACCAAGCGGCGCACCTACGAAGAACAAAACGATGCAGGCTATGGAAAGCACATATTTTTCGTGCAGCGCGATCTCAAATTTATTCAGCTGTTTGGTGGAATTCTTGAATTCCTGTTTTTTCATAGACAGGTGAGCCTTCGCGGAGTTGATCGTACCCAGTGCCAGGTTTGCGATCTGCGCTCCGTCGTACGCATTGAACTGGTCTAAAACCGAATTCCCAATAGCCACCGTCGTGTCTTTAGGTTTAAAATTTCGGGTGATGGTTCGAAGCCCGGAGCGGCTGTACATATTTTCCCGGAACTGATCCATTCGAGTATTATAGGCGACGGAAAAAGAATCGATGCTTTCTCGAAGTTCTGAAGCTTTTAGCATCCCGTCTGTATTGCTGTAAGACTCGTCTTCCAGGTCCACATTATTGAAATTGGAAAGATCGATATTGATCACATATTCATCGAAATAACTTTTCATGAAGGGTTTGCGGGCACGCTTGGAGTAGTCACTCTGCATGATCTCATCGTAATAATTTCCTTCGTTCAGGATGAGGGATAACACATCAGAATTGGTGCTTCCCGCCAGTTCCCCGCTTTTCGCCTTGATGACCGTGTGATTTCCACCATTGGGGCTTTTCTTATGAATGATCACATCAGTTAAGTAGCGATCGTTTTCGCCGCTTTTTTTCGCCACTTTGATATTGAAATCACCGAGGTCGTTGAAAACCCCTTCCGTAATCGCCATGGCGGGTTTGAGCTGAGCGATATTTTTCCGAAGATTGATCGATTTGAATTCTGCTGCCGGGATCACATTGTTAGCAAAAAAGTACGCAACGAGGCTAACAAATACTATAAAAACCGTTAAACCGCGCATGGCCCTTTGGAGGGAAATCCCGGAAGATTTCATGGCGGCGAATTCATAATTTTCCGCAAAAGCCCCAAAAACCATAATGGAAGAGACCAAAATGGTTAACGGCAACACCAGCGGCACCAGCTTTGGGGAGAAGTAGAGGAGAAATTTTAGGATCACCTCTACGTCCAGGTCTTTCCCTGCGAGTTCACCAATGTACAGCCAGATCGTCTGGAGTACAAAAATGAACATGAGGATGATAAAGACCGAAAAGAATGTTTTTAAAAAACTGGTTAGTATGTACCGGTCGAGGATCTTCAATTTAATCTAAACGATTGATGTAGTAACTGCTGTACCTGTTCTCGTCAAAAGTAAACAGATTTTTCGCAAGAGGCTGGTTCGTCTTGAAGCTTTTTACAGTTATCGTGATCTTAGTACCATTATCCTGTGTTTGGATAAGGTTGTAAATGTGCTTGGTTTGTGTATCGATACCCAACAAAATGTTCTTGATCTCGGCATTACTGTCTTTAGGAGTCAGCTTTACGTACTGGATTTCACGGCCTTTTACGTTTTGCTTAATATCCATCTGGTAGTTATATCCATCCTGGTAAAAAGTAAACATTTTTGAAGGTGTAATGCTGTTTCCATCTTCTTCGGAATAACTGGAAATATTGATCTCTTCGTCTTCCGGGATGATGGTATAGATCTTCTGCCCGTCAAAAAGCTGGGTGGTTCCCATCAAATTCAGGACATATCTGTTGCCCTTGATGCTTACATCTCCTCGGGTTTCCTGGTTGATGTTTTCTGCGGTATTATCCAGGGAGTATTTAAAATCTATGACCATATTGTCATAAGCCTGAACTTTACTGGTCACTTCTTTCAACAATTTCTCAGCTTGCTGGGAACTTTGGGCCTGTACATTGATGGCCATGATAGCGGCCAAGATCAAAACTAACTTTTTCATTTCTTTTTAATTGTTTGGTTCTTCATTTAAAAGCTGGTCCAGAGCCGCCAGATCTGTTACTAATACCTGCCTGGCCTTACTCCCTTCAAAAGGTCCTACTATGCCAGCCGCTTCGAGTTGGTCTATGATTCTACCCGCACGGTTGTAACCCAGTTTCAGTTTTCTTTGTAGAAGTGATGCCGATCCCTGCTGGGCGGTGACGATCACTTCTGCGGCTTCACGAAACAGCTTATCTCGTTCGCTCACATCTATATCAACTCCTGTGCCACTTTCCTCACTTTCATACTCCGGAAGAAGGTGCGCATCGGGATAGGCTTTTTGAGAACCGATGAATTCGGTGATTTTATCTACTTCGGGCGTATCCACAAAGGCACATTGCAATCTTTTAAGTTCATTTCCCTGGGTGAAAAGCATGTCCCCACGGCCAATAAGCTGGTCGGCTCCCTGACTGTCAAGAATGGTTCTGGAATCGATCTTCGAAGTTACCCGGAAAGCCACACGCGCCGGGAAGTTCGCTTTGATGATACCTGTGATGACATTTACCGAAGGTCGCTGCGTGGCAATGATCAGGTGGATCCCAATGGCTCTCGCCAGCTGCGCCAGTCTGGCAATTGGGGTTTCTACTTCTTTTCCTGCCGTCATGATCAGGTCAGCAAACTCATCGACCACCAACACGATATAGGGTAGGAATTTATGGCCGTCGTTCGGATTTAGTTTTCGGGCCTTGAACTTGGTGTTGTACTCCTTGATGTTACGGCACATGGCATTTTTCAGCAGCTCGTAACGCTCATCCATTTCGATACAGAGGGAATTCAGCGTATTGATCACCTTGGTATTATCAGTAATGATCGCCTCTTCGGAATTTGGCAATTTTGCGAGGTAATGCCTTTCGATCTTATTGAATAGCGTCAATTCCACCTTTTTCGGATCTACCAGCACAAATTTCACCTCTGCCGGATGTTTACAATATAAAAGAGAGGTAAGGATGGCATTCAATCCAACTGATTTACCCTGTCCCGTTGCCCCGGCCATGAGCAGGTGAGGCATTTTTGCGAGATCTACTACGAAGGTTTCATTAGAAATGGTCTTTCCTAGTGCCATTGGCAATTCCATTTCCGCATTTTGAAATTTAGGCGAAGCGATCACCGATCTCATGGAAACGATCGTCGCATTTTTATTCGGTACTTCGATACCAATAGTTCCTCTACCCGGAATTGGCGCAATGATCCTGATCCCCAAAGCGGAAAGGGAAAGCGCGATATCGTCTTCCAGGTTCTTGATCTTGGAAATTCGGATACCAGCCTCGGGTACGATCTCGTACAGTGTCACTGTAGGTCCAACCGTGGCCTTGATCTGGGCAATATCGATCTTGTAATTCTTCAAAGTCTCGACGATCCGATTCTTATTTTCCTCCAGTTCTTCCTGGTTGATCGTAATGCCGCCGCCATAATCTTTTAATAATTCTACGGTGGGAAATTTATAATTTTTAAGCTCGAGCGTTGGGTCAAATTCACCAAAATCACGAACCAGTTTTCGGCTAAGATTGTCTTCTTCCTCTTCTTCCGGGGCAGCCTCCACTTCCATCGAAACATCTTCTTCATCCTGCGGTGGGATCTTGACCTTTGGCTGCGGTTTGGGCTGTGGCGTCTCCACTTTAGGCTGGGAAAGCTCTACTTCCGGTGCTTTTTCTTCAGGCTGGTGTTTCAGGGTTTCTTCTTTCCAGTCTATCTCTTCATCGGTTTCTGAAATGCTGGTTGCCTGCTCCTCTCTTTCGAAAGCATCCTGAAGTTCTTTTTTTCCGGATTTGAAATAATGGCCAACAAGTTCCGGAGTGATCTTCAGTCGAACAACCAGGTAGACGATCAGCAGAAAGGTGAGCAATAAAGCGGTTCCGAAGAAGCCTAGATAATCCTGAAGAAAATCATTGGTTTCAAAACCAATTCTTCCACCCAGCAGGGAATATGAATCAGCAAAAAATCCTAAAAAAACAGAAATCCAGATCATCACCAGAATGCCCCAGAACCAGAATTTTCGAAGATTGCTGCTATTTCTTCCGAAGAATAAATAGATGCCGGTAAGAAACACCAGGAAGGCGATGGTGAAACTGGCGACTCCAAAACCTTTATAGATGAAAAAATCGCTCACGGTTGCACCAAATTTGCTGAGCCAGTTCCTGGCTTCCACGCTTCGATTTCCAAATTCGTTGAGTGTGCTCTGATCTGCCTGCCAGTTAAACAAAAAGCTTACGAAGGCGACGATAAGGGCCAGGCCAAAAAGCATGAGGAAACTTCCTAAAACCACTTTCTGTTGCCGGTCCAGTTTCAGAGAAAATTTACGGGATTTCTTAGCGGTTTTTCTGGTTTTCGCTTTCTTTTTAGCCATAGAGGGATTGGAGATTTCGGCAAAAATACAAATTAGCCTTTTTCAAATTAAGTAAAAAAAACTTCAATTTGAAAAGTTGTTCATTTTTCAGAAGCGAACGCCCTAAAATGGGATTTATTCTTTTCTGAAGTTGAGAATCCTAAAATTTCTTCTGAAGAGGCGATCAGGAAAGGTAAGGGTAGTAGATCAGTACGGCGATAATCACGGCAATGATGGCTGCGATGAAGACTGCGCCGGCAGCGACATCTTTAATATGGCCAATCTTAGTATGAAAATCTGGATGCACAAAATCTGCAATGGCTTCGACAGCGGTGTTCAGGCCTTCTGCGCTCATGACCATGCCAATGGCAAAGAACTGGAAGATCCATTCTGTTCTGGAGATATCGAAATAAAAACCGGCGATACACACCAGGATCGAGATAACGAATTGTACCTGAATGCTGGGTTCGTGCCGTAGCAAGAGCCAGGCACCTTTCATTGCATATCCACCTCCTCTGATTCTTTTTCCGAGGAAAGAGTTCTTCATTATAACAGCGTTTTGAGGGCCGAAAGATAATCGGGCTCCTGGCCGATATCTTCCACCTGCTGGGAATAGACCACGTGCCCATTCTCATCAAGTACGAGGACTGCGCGGGACAAAAGGCCTTCCATTGGGCCGTCTATCATTTCCACGCCATAATCCTTGCCGAAATTTCGGTCCCTAAAATCTGATAAATTTACGACATTATCAAGCCCTTCATCGTCTACAAATCTTTTTTGGGCAAAAGGCAGGTCTCTGGAAACGCACAAAACCACGGTATTCTTCAAGTCGGTAGCGCGCTGGTTAAAGTTTCTCACCGAGGTGGCACAAACGCCGGTATCGATGCTCGGGAAAATATTCATGATGAGTCGCTTGCCTTTATAGTCTTCCAGGGTCGCGGTGCTGAGATCAGCTTTCAGTAATTCAAAATGTGGTGCTTTTTCATCTAGAGCCGGTAAACTTCCATACGTCGTGACCTTCTGGTCTCCAAGGTTAATCTTCGCCATTACAACTTTTTTTGAGTTTTATAAATTTAGAAGATTGTCCATGGGTTATTACTAAAATTATCATAAAACAACAAGGGCCGTTTCCCAATGAAACGGCCCTTGTTTTTGGCGTTCTTAAAAAAGCTTACCGGTCTATGGAACCTAAAACTTTTTTAGCGAAATGATTGGGAGCGTCTTTTTCCGGCACCCCGTCTTCAATCATTTTATGTACTTCTACAGCGCCACAAAGATTGGTGATAAGCTCTCCAATCACATCCATCTGCTCCTCAGTCACCGAACGGTGTTCCGTGAAATTTTCAAGCACTTCGATGGTGTTTTCAAGCTTTACCGAATCGTTGTTCTTCTGCAGGTGCTTAATTACTGGTAACTTCATCCACTAAGTTTTTTAGCTGGTCAAACTTGTTGGTTTGAACCTGATTTTTAAAACTTCCATTTTGAAATGTAGCGAATGTTGGCAGGTTGTCTACGGTTGCCAGTTTTCTGGACTCCGGATATTTTTCAGCATCTACCATAACGAATTTCGCGTTCTCATTTTCGGTAGCCAGTTTCTTGAACTTCGGCTTCATCAAACGGCAGTTTCCGCACCATCCGGCCATGTACTGAACAACGACCGTATCATTTCCGCTAACAATTTCGCTTAAGTTATCTTGATCTAATTCGTGAATCATAGCAATTGATTTCCCTTGTTGATAATTAGTTTAAGCTTAAATAGCTGGCTACACCGTCACGGTCAGCCTTCATAGCATCTTTTCCTTCTTCCCAGTTTGCAGGACAAACTTCTCCTTTTTCCTGAACGTGCGTATAGGCATCTACCAGTCTCAGGAATTCAGCAACGTTTCTTCCTAGTGGCATGTGGTTGATCCCTTCGTGGAAAACAGTTCCTTCTTCATCGATCAGGTACGTGGCGCGGTACGTTACGTTATCACCTTCCACAGTGTATGCACCGGTCTCCTCGTCGTAAGATTCGTTCATGATATCCAAAATTCCAAGACGATTGCTCAGGTTTCTGTTCGAATCTGCAAGGATCGGGTAGGTCACACCTTCAATACCTCCGTTGTCTTTTGGAGTATTTAACCAGGCAAAATGCACTTCAGGCGTGTCACAGGAAGCACCGATCACCATCACGTTTCTTTTTTCAAATTCCTCAAGGGCACTTTGAAAAGCGTGAAGTTCAGTAGGGCAAACAAAGGTGAAGTCTTTTGGGTACCAGAAAAGCAAAACTTTCTTGTTGTTTTTCTGAGCTTCTTCCAAAACATTGATTTTGAAAGTATCTCCCATTTCGTTCATCGCATCTACGCTAAGATTTGGAAATTTTTTTCCGACTAAAGCCATATAAATTAGGTTATTTTAAGGTTTAACTTGTTCTTTTTTGGAGGTGCAAATTTACGGCAGATTCCCCGTTTTCAAAATCTGGAAAATTTTAAAAGTTTATTCTGTGATAAGTTTTAATTATCAGAAAGAAAATCGATCATAATTTCTCCTTATTCTGAAGCAGTTAGAGAAATTGAAATCAGAAAGAATACAGCGAAAATCCTAGTTTTTGCTAACCAGCGTCCTGATTTTAATATTCAGCGCCGCAAATAATAAGGTCATAAACGGACTCAGATAATTGAAGAAAGCATAGCCCGCATACGAAAGCGTTGGGACACCCAGCACACCGCTATGATAAGCGCCGCAGGTATTCCATGGTATCAAGACGGAGGTGACCGTACCGGAGTCTTCCAGTGAACGGCTCAGATTTTCTGGCGCAAGACCTTTGTCTTTATAAGCTTTGGCGAACATTTTACCCGGAACCACGATGGCCAGGTATTGATCTGAAGCCGTCACGTTCAGCGCCAGGCAGCTGAAAACCGTACTGGCAAAAAGGCCAAATGTGGTATGGAAAAGGTTCAGCAATGCGGTGCTGATCCTTGACAGCGCTCCGATGGCTTCCATAATGCCGCCGAAAACCATGGCGCAAAGAATCAACCAGATGGTTCCAAGCATCCCGGCCATTCCGCTGGAAGCAAAAAGATCGTTTAAGGCTTCAGAATCGGTTTCGATCGCGGTGTCTACCGTGATTGCGTTCATAATTCCCTTATAACCACTGATGAAATTCAGCTCTTCGGAACCGCTGATGCTTTGCACAATTTCGGGTTGCAGGATCAGCGCAGCAATAGCACCGAGCAAGGTTCCAACCAGGAGTGCTACCAAAGGCGAAGTTTTTTTGACGATCAGGAAAATCACGATGACCGGTACGATGAACAGCCAGGGGCTGATGTTGAATGAAGCGTCTATCGCGTTCAGAATGGAAGAAGTATCGGTCGTTCCCTCCGTATCGATATTCAGACCAATGATCACAAAAGCGAGTATGGTGATCGTAATGGTTGGTACGGTGGTGATCGCCATGTATTTGATATGAGTAAAAAGATCGGTCCCGGCCATGGCGGGAGCCAGATTGGTAGTATCGCTCAGTGGTGACATCTTATCTCCAAAATAAGCTCCGGAAAGTATGGCTCCTGCTGTCATTCCCAAGGATATATCCAGTGCGTTGGCAATCCCTATCAACGCAATTCCCACGGTTGCTGAAGTGGTCCAGCTGCTTCCTGTAGCCACTGAAATGATGGAACAGATCACGACCGTTGCCGCCAGGAATATGGTAGGGTTCAGAATTTGTAGACCATAATAAATCATGGTGGGGATGATCCCGCTGATAAGCCAGGTGCCGGCAAGTGCACCTACCATGAGTAAGATCAAAATGGCGCCGGCGGTACTGTGAATGTTATTCGCTACTTCGTTGATCATATCGTCAAATTTGATCTTATTGAAATAGCCAACGATCGCGGCCACCGCTCCGCCCATAAGCAGAATAAACTGATTGGAACCACTCAGCGCGTCATCGCCAAAAACGTAGACGTTAAAAGCCAACATTCCAATAAGCGCGAAAACGGGAATAAGGGCTTCCCAGATATTGAGCTCTCTGTTCTGGATTATCGGTTCGTTTTCAGGATTCGCAGTAGAGTTTTCCATGTATTTCTATTTCAGGACCATATGAAAAACAAAGCCTCACAAAGCTTCCCGAAAGAAACCACTGTGAGGCCCTATTTAAAATGTGTCGTTAATTCTGATCATTTTTTTCTGATCGTAATTTTACGACTTTCAGGTTAATCCTGCAAGATTTTACGCCAGTTCGCTCTTGAGCACACCAACCTCGACCATGCAGTCTTTCATCATTTGGTAGGTTCGTTCAATGTCATTATCCAGGCCTATGGAAAACCGAATGAGTCCGTCACTTAGACCCATTTCCTGCTGTTCTTCCAATGGGATTTCCGAAGAAGTGGACGTACCGGGAGCACTAAAAAGCGTCTTGTAGAAACCAAGACTTACCGCCAGGTATCCCAAGTTGCGTTCCTGCATCAGTTCCATCAGATCATTGGCTTTGTCTAAGGAACCTACATCTATGGTAAGCATTCCGCCAAAACCATAATCTTCGTTCATCATGGTGCGGAAGAGCTCGTGGCCAGGATGAGATTCCAGTCCTGGATAAACGGTTCTAAAACCATCCTGCTGAAATTTTTCAGCCAGGAAAGCGGCGTTTTTGCTGTGCTGCTTCATCCGGATATGCAAAGTTCTCAGGTTTTTCAGAATGGAAGCCGCACGCAAACTGTCCATTGTTGGTCCCAGAAGCATAGCCGCTCCATCATTCACATTCCGAAGCGCGTTGATGAAATCCTTGGTTCCGCAAACCACGCCACCAACCGTATCGCTGCTGCCGTTGATGAATTTTGTTAAACTGTGAATGACCACATCGGCTCCCAGTTTTTGCGGATTAATCGACAACGGTGAAAACGTATTGTCTACCACCAGCTGTAGCTCATGAACGGTGGAAATTCTCGAAAGCGTAGGGATATCAGCCACCTCCAGTAAGGGATTGCTTACACTCTCGCAATAGATCATTTTAGTGTTTTGCTGTATGGCTTTCTCTACCGCTTCAATTTTAGTTATATCCACAAAAGTGGTTTCAATCCCCAGTTGCGGAGCGAAATTTTTCAGAAAAGCATAGGTCCCGCCATAAATCGTACGGCTGCAAACAATATGATCCCCACTCTTACAGGTTTGCAAAATAACCGAAGTAATCGCGCCCATACCGGAAGCGGCTACATTGGCGGTTTCAGTTCCTTCCATCGCCGCCAAAGCTTCGCCCAGGTATAAATTCGAAGGGGATGAATGCCGGGAATAGAGGTAACAACCTTCCGCATTTCCTTCAAACGTATCAAACATGGTTTTGGCTGAAAGAAAGGTATAGGTAGAAGAATCTGAGATCGATGGGTTAACGCCGCCGAACTCTCCGAAATACTGAAGATCCTGAATGCGGTCTGCCGGTTTATATTTCATTTTGAGAAAATTATCATTTTCATCAAATTTCGGGATAGGATATTTTAAAATCAATGAATGTCGGTTTATTCGGAAAATAAATCCTTTATTTAGTTTATTTAAGAAATAAAATCTGTAACCGACCAGGATTTCCTAAATTTGCCTGAAACTATTTCCGATATGAAACTAGATGATTTTGACCGCCATATTCTGAAACATCTTCAGCAGGATTCCAAAAAAACGAATAAGGAAATTTCCAACGAAGTGGGCCTTTCCGTAACCGCTGTTTATGAGCGCATCCGGAAAATGGAAAGGGAAGGCGTGATCTCCAAATACGTTGCGATTCTCAACCCGGAAAAGATCGAAAGGAATTTTATGGTGCTTTGCCAGATCAAGCTGCTGCAGCATACCCGCGAATATCTTACCCGTTTTGAAAAAGAAGTCACCGGCCTGCCTGAAGTGACCGAAGTTTTTCACGTGAGCGGCGACTACGATTATATCCTGAAGGTTCTGGTAAAAGACATGGAAGCCTATCGAGAATTTATGGTCACCAAACTAACCACCTTGAAGCACATTGGCAGCACGAAAAGCAGTTTTACCATCGGGAAAGTCAAGCAAACAACAGCTGTAAACCTGTAATTCTTAAAATTTTAAATTGTCGGCAGGCCTGCATTGGTCATTGCAGAGAATAGTCGTACTTTTGTGGTCAATTTGTTCAAAAATCCATAAAAAATACAATTATGAGTACATATGATGTAGCAGTGATCGGTTCGGGACCAGGTGGATATGTTGCGGCGATTCGCTGTGCACAACTGGGATTGAAAACTGCTATCATAGAAAAATATTCAACCCTTGGAGGGACCTGCCTGAATGTTGGTTGTATTCCAAGTAAAGCTCTTTTAGATTCTTCTCACCATTATCATGATGCGGTAGCGCATTTTGAAGATCACGGAATTGACATTCCCGGTGAAATCAAGATCAATCTAGATAAAATGATGGAGCGCAAAGCAGCGGTGGTTAGCCAGACCTGTGATGGAGTAAAATTCCTGATGGATAAGAATAAGATCGATGTGTACGAAGGTCTGGGCTCTTTCAAAGACAAAACGCATATCAATATCGATAAAGACGGGGAAACCCAGACGATTGAGGCGAAAAAGACCATTATCGCCACCGGTTCCAAGCCGGCGAACCTTCCGTTCATCGAATTGGATAAAGAGCGCGTGATCACTTCTACGGAAGCCTTAAAGCTGAAGGAAACCCCTAAACACATGATCGTGATCGGCGGCGGAGTGATAGGGCTGGAATTAGGACAGGTTTATCGCCGTTTGGGTGCTGAAGTGACCGTGGTAGAATTCATGGATCGCATCATTCCTACAATGGATAGCGCTTTAGCGAAAGAACTTCAGAAGGTTTTGAAGAAGCAGGGCGTGAAATTCCTTACCAGCACCAAGGTGAAATCGGTTGAAAGAAATGGTGATGAGATAACGGTGAAAGCTGATGATAAAAAAGATAAAGAGGTAGAGTTAAAAGGTGATTACTGCCTGGTTTCAGTAGGGCGCCGCCCATATACTGATGGACTGAATGCTGATGCTGCCGGAATCCAGATGGATGAAAAAGGCCGCGTACAGGTGAACGATCATTTGCAAACCAACGTGGAGAATATTTACGCGATCGGGGATGTGGTTCGTGGCGCCATGCTTGCACATAAAGCTGAGGAAGAAGGTGTTTTCGTTGCGGAAACGATTGCCGGGCAAAAACCTCACGTGAACTATAATTTGATTCCAGGAGTAGTCTATACATGGCCGGAAGTTGCCGCAGTTGGTAAGACCGAAGAGCAATTGAAGGAAGAAGGAGTGAAATATAAAGAAGGAAAATTCCCGATGCGAGCATTGGGACGTTCCAGAGCTAGCGGAGACTTAGACGGATTTGTGAAAATCCTTGCTGATGAAAAGACCGACGAGGTTCTGGGAATCCATATGATCGGTGCCCGTACAGCCGATTTGATCGCAGAAGCGGTAACCGCGATGGAATACCGGGCTTCTGCAGAGGATAT
Source organism: Christiangramia flava JLT2011 (assembly GCF_001951155.1). Lineage (NCBI taxonomy): Bacteria > Pseudomonadati > Bacteroidota > Flavobacteriia > Flavobacteriales > Flavobacteriaceae > Christiangramia > Christiangramia flava. The sequence continues at coordinate 275,826 of NZ_CP016359.1, read as the reverse complement.
CGCCAGAATGAGCCATGCTCACCCAACATTTGCCGAGGCAGTGAAGGAAGCAGCTCTGGCTGCCACCGAAAACAGAGCGATTCACGTGTAAATTGAAAATAGAATAAAAAAAGCCTCGTTAATACGGGGCTTTTTTTATTTTTAGAAATATGAGATTTATAATTCTTACCTCATTTTTAGTTTTCTTAAATGCGACTTTTAGTTGCCATGCCCAATTGAAAGACCGGGATATTTCGAATGGATATAATTACTACAACTCTAAATCAGTTAAAAACTCTCCTCTTGATGTATTAAATGGCGTTACCATAAATCCCAATGAAAAGAATATTGTAAGAGATTTTTTCAATACAGATTCCATTATAAAATATTTTGAACCGCATAAAACTCTTGTAGATAGTAAATTTGTTGAATTACAGGATAATATTGATTCTGCTTTTAGCGCACAGCAATTATATGATTTAGACTCTAAACTAAGTAGTCTCAAAAGTGTCAAAATTGATAAGAGCAAGCTGAAAGCCGATTATAGAATTATTGACTCCACTTTTTTCATGAGCTCTTTTCCCATAATCCAGAAATCTAAAGATTCAGTGCAATATGCATTTATTTATGAGGAAACAAAAAATCGCCCATATGGGCGATTGCGTATTGAAAAGAATATTTTTGATGATTGGTTTTGGGTAGGCACAGTAAGAATTCCAAAGTTCGATTTCGAAAAATTCAAATCATCAATTAAAAACTTTCCAGAAGAATACCAGGTAATTAATTGCTTTTTATTCGGAAAGGGGGCTGGTGTTAGAAAGAAATTTTCTCAAAACGGATCTATGTCTCGTGATTTTGATTATTTGCTTGATCCGGAAAAGTGGAACCGATTTAGTTATCCGTTTGAAGAACAAATCGAAATACGGAAACATTTAAGCGATGATAATATTCAGAATATTGTTAATTATTTAAATGGCGAGATCGAGGGATTGATAGATGAAGATTTTCTACTTGAACAAATAAAATGCTACTCAGAAAAAGAAATTTTAAAACCAGAAGATGCTTACGGTTTGTATAATGTAAGTAAGCCATATGTTTTTGTTTCAGGAGTCAATAATAATAAATATGCGATATTCTATTATTCGAAAGTTGATGGGAGATTGAATGGTGGTGGTGGGTTAATTTTAATGAAGAAAATAAATGGCATTTATGAGGTCCTAATTTCGAAAGCATTATGGGTTAGTTAATCACTGAAATTTCTCCAGCTTTCCCAAAACCACTTCTTTGTATGTTCTGCTGATTGGAATTGACTTGCTCTGAACGATCACTTCTTCATTGGAGTAGGATTCGATTTTATTTAAAGCTACGATAAAGGACCGGTGAATCCTGATGAAATCTTCGGAAGGCAGCTTGCTTTCCAGGGTGCTCATGGTCTCCCGGGTCACCTTTGTCCCTTCTGAAGTCTCAATTTTCAGGTAATCGCTCAGGCTTTCTATCCAGAAAATTTTATCAAAGTCTATTTTGTGCATTTTCCGGTCTATTTTCACGAAAATGAATCCCGCTTTCTGTGTGGCTGCCGAAACTCCGGTTTCTTTCAGGTGATGCTGCTGAAAATTGCTCACGGCATCCAGCAGTCTTTCAAAAGAAACCGGTTTTAACAGGTAATCTACCGCGTGCAGATCAAAACCGTCGATGGCGTATTCGCGGTAAGCCGTGGTGAAAATGATCCTGATCTTTTTGTTGATCGATTTCGCAAAAGAAATCCCTGAAATTCCGGGCATATTGATATCCAGGAAGATCAGGTCGATCTTTTCAGTATTGATGGCATTAAAGGCTTCCGTGGCATTTCTGCAGCGTTTCACGATCTCGATCGCATCGATACGGGAAAGATGGTTTTCCATGATATCCAGCGCTACGGGCTCATCATCAACGATTATGCAGCGAATCTTATTCAATTTTTTGCGGATTTTGGTGAAGGTTCACGTATAAAAATGCACGAAATTCTTCAGTTAAATTATGGATTTTCAACTCAAAATGATGAGGATATAAAATTTCCAGCCGGCGCCTGATGTTCTTCAGTCCAATTCCCTGGCTTTCGGAAACCGGATTTTTTTCAGCTTTAGAATTGATGATCTCAAAATTCAGGTTGGAACCCGTAATTTTCAGGTGGAGTTTTATCCGGAGGCTACCCTGCGCGTCCTTGCCGTGTTTGAAGCTGTTTTCCACGAGCGGCAACAATAGCATGGGCGAGATCTCCAGATGCTCCGGGATCGGGTCTATGTCCAGGTTGATGCTCAGAGCATCCTGGAAACGTTTTTGTTCCAGATCGATGTAATTTCGAATGTGGTTCACTTCATCCTTCAGTTTAACCACCGGTTTTCGGGTTTGATAGAGAATATAATCCAGGAGCTCAGAGAGCTGCAGGATCATTTCCGGAGTTTTGGCGTTATTGCTGAGGCTGAGCCCGTAGATCGTATTCAGCGTATTGAATAAGAAATGCGGGTGAATTTGCATTTTCAGGTAATGTAGTTCCTGTTCCTTCAATTTAAGCTGCGCCTCCAGAATCCGGTTTTTCAGCTCTTCATTTTTGGCTGCGGAAGTATAATTGTTTTTCAGAAGACTAAAGGCGGAAGCGATTACCACGACCAGGTAGATCGTGATCATAATGTAAAAAATACTCTTGGAAATAGGCAGACTCTCGTTCCATTCCAGCTTTAGGGCGATCACAAAAGCGTAAAATGCGGAGATGATGATGAAAACGGCCGAAACTACCAGCGTATAGAACGAATACAGCGCAAAACGTAAATATTTTTTGGGTAGCAGATAGCGAGGGATGAGGTGGTAAATAACCACGTATGTGGTCAGTATGGTTACCGGTAATAAAAATGCCGAAAACCCTATTTTTTCGGAAAAACTTCCGGCTTCGAGACCCAGGAAAAAACTGAAAAAGAGCAATACCAGCACCCAAAGAAACAGATGAATGCCCAGTCGCTTGAGCAGGGCTAAAAAAGATTTTCCAGATTCCATTAAGCAATAAAAATGCAATTTATAATCGACTACGGAAAATTTTTGCGACAGATTACCAGTTTGGCGGGGTGGAAAATCAGATTCTATTGCAAACGGTAGAATGGCGCGCAAAACTCGCGCTTCGTCGCAATTTTCTGCAAGGGCTGCTTTTAAAACTTAATTTTGAAGTATTAATCACTAAAACGCAGTTATGATAACCGTAATTTTTTACCTATTTCAGGATCAGGGTTTTTTCCAGCAGTTACTGGCCAGAATATATGAAGGCGGACCGTTTCCCATGACGCTGATTCTTTTACTGTTTTTCCTGATGATCTTTTTCATCATAAGATCAGCATTGAAATTAAGGGCTTTACCTCAAAGTTTCAGGAAATCGGTTTCTCTGGTAAATCAGGTGGCCTTACTGGCCGTGATCATCGGACTTTTTTTTCAGTTGATCGGGCTGATCCAGGTATTTGATGCTTTTGAATCACTGGGGAATATCCAGCCGGCATTGCTGGCAGGAGGTTTAAAAGTTACGCTGCTGCCACCAATTTTTGGAGGTTTGACTTTCATCATCGGGCGAATGGCCACCTTTATTCTGAACTGGCTCCGGAAGGAAGATCCGGTCACTGCCGCCTAGCCACAACAACCAAACTTCCATAAAATCAAAGGCATCAGGAATATTTCTGATGCCTTTTTTGCAAACCGGCCTTAGGGAAGCCGGCTGCAAACGCAGGCGAAGCCTGGCAGACCGAGTGATTTTGCGTTTTTGAAATGATGACGGCTAAATCAACCAAATTTTAAAACCAACCTGACCTTAGATGATAATCGTTTTGGTCAGTGTAAAACCATCCGTAGTATTTCCGGTGATAGAATCCAGCATGTTGTATTGCAGGCTATCCTGAAAAATGCCATCCTGGTTGTTCGAAGTATCGGCAGTGCCATTGTATTCACTGGTGGAGTATACTTCATCTGAAACGTCTTCCGGGAAAGCGATCTGGGTAATTTTCAGGGAATTTTCATTTGAGTCCAGCACTTCGAGATGAATATGCGGGGCACGGCCACGGTACCAGCCGGGGTAAATACTGAGAAATGAGGCATTTCCGTTGGTATCTGTGGTTTGTCTTCCTCTTAAAAAATGTTCGCTGGTATAACTTCCGTATTCCGAGTAGTTTCCGTCTGCATCACAGTGCCAAACGTCCACCAGCACATCGGCTACAGGTTCACAGGAGTTGCTCTGGTCCTGTACGATGATGTTGATGAGCAGCGGAACACCGGGTCGGTCGGCAATGATATTTTCTCGAACCAGTTGTGCAGGGGTTTTGATAGGGTATGGTCCCGCAGTTTCCTGAGGCGATACCACGCAGTCGCCGCTGGTTCCGCTTTCGTAATCTACTTCTCCGGTTTCATCAACCGCATCGGTAATCGCACTGTCGTCTTTGGAGCAGTTGGTAAGTACTGATGGAATGGCCAAAATAGTTCCGGCACCGATCATTCCTCTTCTTAAAAAATCTTTTCTTTTCATGACACTGATATTTTCTGAAGTAAAAATACCTATCAAATGCCTGTTGCTGAAAAAGTTGAGGTAAATGCGTTGGTTTTTGCGGTGATCAGGAATTCAGCTGGTCTTCGATGTTCGATTTGTAGCCGGAGCTAATCGGGAAATGCAGGTCACCAATACACAGCTCGTCGCTGCCAATGTTGGTCACCCGGTCAATATTCACGATATAAGAACGATGGATTCGGATAAAGGTATTCTCCGGAAGTTTTTTCAGAATCCCTTTCATGGTGGCCCGTGCTACCAGTCTTTTTCCATGATCCTGATGGATCTGGATGTAATCGTCCAGGGCTTCAATGTGGGTAATGTTTCCGTAGGGAATTCGGTGTAGCTGATAATCAGCCCGGATGTCGAGAAACGGCTTGTCGTTTACTGATTGTTGTTCGAGCTGGATCTCCCGGGAGGCACGTTCTACGCTTTCCTTAAATCGTTCGAATGAAAAAGGCTTCAGTAAATAATCGGTCGCATTGAGATTAAAACCTTCAATGGCATACTCTTCATAAGCCGTGATGAAAATGACCTTGATCTCCCGGTCCAGGTTCTTGTAGAGATCGATCCCGGTCTGCTGCGGCATCCTGATGTCCAGGAACAGCAGGTCTACTTCAAATTTGTTGATATAGCGAATTGCTTTTTTTTGTTCCGTAAAGGTCTTCCGAAGATCGAGTCCGTCCAATTTGGCACAGAACTGCTCGATCACGGCCAGGCTTAAAGGTTCATCATCTATGGCAACAGCGCTAATCATCCAGTTTGATATTGAGGTTCACAAGGTAAAAACCGTCTTTTTCTCCACTTTCAAGAGAATAATTCCCGGAATATATCAAATTCAGTCGGTTTTTGGAATTCTGAAGTCCTTCTTCCGTGCCGGGAACATCTCCATTTTTATAGACTATGCGGTTGCGCGTTTTCAACTGAAGGCGGGAATTTTCCACATGGATCAGGATCTCGATGATGCTGCGCTTATCGGTGTGCAGGCCAAATTTAAAAGCATTTTCAATATAATTGATCAGGATGAGCGGGGCGATCTCGTAGCCATTCGGTTCCCCGGAAACCTCGTAATGAAACTCCACATTTTCAGAAAAACGCAGTTTCTGTAATTCGATATAATCTTCAATATAGGTCAGTTCCTTTTTCAGCGATACTTTTTTCGACTCGCTTTCCGAAACCACATAGCGCATCAAACTGGAAAGTTTCAGGATGGCCATGGGCGTTTGCTTGTTCTGGGTGAGCGCGAGTGCGTACAGGCTGTTCAGTGTATTGAACAAAAAATGCGGATTGATCTTGGCTTTAAGGTACGAAAGTTCGGCACTGATCTTTTCATTTTTCAATTCTGAAATCTGGTGCTGAATGCGCAGCAGGAGCGAGAGGATAAAGACTAACCCAAACTGAAAGATGAGGCCAGGCTGAGGGCCGGGATGAAAGCCCGGTTCCCGCATATTCATTCCGGGTTCGCGGAAAACCTGGGGCGGTTGCGGTGCCTGAACCGATATCAGTACGTCGGGTAAAAAGGTCACCAGCAGGAAACAGGCAAGCGTCACAAGGCCAAAAATCACGTATTTTTTCTGGCTGTAAAATTTCGGGATGAAGAGGAAATAATTCAGGAAAAAATAGAGTAGTAGTAGTACGTAGCCTAAAAAACTTCGCTGGAAAGGCGGCACATCGAACATGTGAATACCTTTACTGAAATCTGGAGAGGTGACGATGGGAATGCATAAAAGCGTGAGGCCTGTGAGGACGAAAATGAAGGTATTCCGGTTTGCTTTCAAGTCTTTAGATTTTTAGCGAAGCTAAGATGATCTCCATATTCCTGGCAAATCTTTGCGGTAAACCGGCTCATTTTAGCGGTTAAAAGAAGTTTACCTGGTAGGAAAAATCGGCTTCCAGGCCTGCTTCCAGTTTTTCGATATCTGCTTTCTCGGTCAATTGCTGACTGGTGTTTTCAAAATCGGCCACTCCCAACCAGGGTTCCAGGCAAACATAGGGCGCGCCGGGTTTGGCCCAAATTCCCAAATTTTTGAAATCGCGATAGGTCATTTCCAGAATTTTCCCATGCTGATTGCTGAAAATTGCTACTTTTTTAGAAGGGATCTCCCGAAAGATCAGCGCATCTTCAGCAAAAATATCCCTGGTCAGAGCGATCTGCTTTTCGTTTTTCAGAATGGGTTTTGTTTCTTCGGAAACCAATCCGTTGGGACTCAGAATATGCGACTGCAGCATCATTTTTCGGTCAAATTCCAGGCGATAGTCCTCCAGCATTTCTCCTTCGAATAGGCAGATATTGAAAGCCGGGTGACCACCCAGGCAAAAATACAGTTCCTGCGTGTCCAGGTTGATCACCTGCTGACTCACTTCCAGGCTCTTTCCGCGAAGCGTATAGGCAATGCGATAACTGAATTTAAACGGGTAGACCGCCAGCGTTTCTTCGGAATAAAGCAATTCGAACACCAGCTGGTGTTCTGAACGTTCTTTCAGCCGGATGTTTTCATTGTGCCTGATGAAACCGTGCTTGGGCATCTCGTAGGTCTTTCCCTGGAAATGATATTTGCCATTTTTCATCATCCCGATATTGGGGAACAGGTTTGGTGCGTGACTTCCCCAGATCTGCGGGTCGGCCTGCCAGATATGCTCCAGGTGATGCTCCCTATTATATACGCTGCAGAGTTCTGCACCGGTTTCCTTCACGGCAATTTTCAGAAATTCATTCTCAAGCTGGTAGATATTCACAAGTTCATTTTTTTTCTAAAATACGATCAAAACCGCCTGAAAATGGCACTTTTCAGAAAGATTTAAAATTTTCGATATTTTTAAACAAAAATTGAGATGAAAAAGATCCTGGCTTTTGCCGGTTCCAATAGCAGCGCTTCCATTAACAGGCAGTTGCTGGAAAATGTCCTGAAGAGAATGGACAACCTGGATATAGAACAGATTCGGCTAACCGATTTTTCCCTGCCCATCTTCAGTGTGGATCTGGAAAAACGGGGAATTCCTGAAAACGTTTTGAAACTGCAGGAACAGATCGATCGTGCAGTTGCGCTGGTGGTGGCGGTCAATGAGCACAATGGCGGCCCCTCCGCATTTTTTAAAAATACCATAGACTGGCTTTCACGAAATCGCCGGGATTTTCTGCAGGATAAAAAAATTTTGCTGATCAGTACATCCCCGGGAGCGCGCGGTGCGAAATCATCCCTAGAATACACCGAGCGCATTTTTGGCCGTTTTGGAGGAGAAGTGCTGGAAAGCTTCAGTTTTCCTTCGTTTAAAGACAATTTTCACGACGGAAAGGTAATTAATGAAGTGCTGGATATGGGAATACAGGATGTGGTTACTACCTTTGCGCATCAAATTTCAGAATAGGTGCGTACTTCGAAAAGTTTTAAGCTCGCGGAACCCGATATCTTCAAAAAAAAACTGCTTTCCTGGAGCAGGCAGTTCCGGGAGATCGCGTGGCTGGACAGCAATAATTACGAATCCAATACCGGTGAATATGAAGCGGTTTTGGCTGTGGAAGCTTTTACGGCCATCAAAACCGACCATTTTGGAGCTTTTGATAAACTGAAAGAATACCAGGAAACTACGGCCGACTGGATTTTCGGCTACCTTTCCTACGACCTGAAAAATGACGTAGAAGACCTGAAATCAGCAAATTTTGACGGACTTCAATTTCCCGATCTGTATTTTTTTCAGCCGCAAAAACTGATTTTTCTGAAAGAGCATACGGCTGAATTTGTGTACCTGAGAATGGTGGATGATGAGATCGATGGGGATTTTGAAGCTATTCGGCAAACAGAAGTGGAGGAAGTGGCCAGCCTTCCGCAGTTATCGATGCAACCCAGGATCTCCAAAACCGACTATTTTGAAAAACTGGAACAGCTGCTGCGCTACATTCATCGAGGCGATATCTACGAAGCCAATTTTTGCCAGGAATTTTATGCAGCCAATGTGGAAGTCTCACCTTTCCAGGTCTATCAGTCGCTGAACGAGATTTCGAATCCGCCGTTTGCGGCTTTTTTGCAACTGGAAGACTACAACCTTATTTCGGCATCACCGGAACGATATTTAAAGAAAAAAGGCAGTGAATTATTGTCACAGCCAATCAAAGGAACGGCAAGGCGGGCAGAAGACCGGGAAGAAGATCAGCAAATTATTGAAGCGCTCGAGAACGACCCGAAGGAACATTCAGAAAATGTGATGATCGTGGATTTGGTAAGAAATGACCTGTCCCGTATCGCTGAAAAAGGCAGCGTGCGGGTTGATGAGCTTTGCAAGGTCTATACCTTCACGCAGGTTCACCAGCTCATATCATCGGTTCGTGCCCGCATTGCGGAAGGAATCCCACCGGTGGAAGCCTTGAGGACCAGCTTTCCCATGGGCAGCATGACCGGCGCTCCCAAGATTTCTGCCATGAAGATCATCGAAGAGCTGGAAGAAACCCGAAGGGGGCTCTACAGCGGTGCCGTGGGTTATTTTAGCCCTGATGGGGATTTTGATTTCAATGTTGTGATTCGCAGTATTCTTTATAACGTGAAAAACCAGTATCTTTCCTTTTCAGTAGGTGGCGCTATCACGGCCAGTTCCATTCCGGAGAAAGAATATGAAGAATGTATGATCAAAGCACGCGCAATGTTGCAGGTGCTTTCCGGTAAGGTAGAATAGATTTGCGCCTGCTTTGTAATTTTGAATTTCCATGGAAAAGGAATTTAAGAACCTGATAAAAACCCGTTTCCCGTACCTTTGTAACACCAGGCTGTTGCTGGCGGTAAGCGGCGGCGTGGACAGTATGGTGCTGGCCTGTCTCTGCGCGCATGCCCATCTCGATTTTTCGATCGCCCACTGTAATTTCATGTTGCGCGGGGAAGAAAGCGATGGGGACGAGTCTTTTGTTCGGAACTTTGCAGAGCAGCTGGAAGTGCCATTTTTTACGCAGGCCTTTCAAACGGAAAAATATGCTTCGGAAAAAGGAATTTCCACTCAAATGGCAGCGCGTGACCTTCGCTACGAGTGGTTTGAAGAACTGCGGAAGACCAACCGCCATGAATATATTCTTACCGCTCATCATGCCAATGACAACCTGGAAACTTTCCTGATCAATCTCATTCGCGGCACCGGCCCGGAAGGTCTGAGCGGCATCAGTGAGAAAAATCATAAGGTCATCAGGCCGCTGCTCAGTTTCAGTAGAAAGGAAATCGAGGCCTATGCTGCGGAAAATAAGCTGGAATGGCGAGAAGACAGCAGCAATGCTTCAGATAAATACATGCGGAACAAGATCAGGCACCAACTGGTTCCGGTGATGATGGAATTGAACCCGCAGCTGTTGCAAAGCTTTGCCAAAACCCAGGATCACCTGCGCGAAAATATGGACCTGGTGGAGGATTATATCAGCCTGCTGTACCCAAAGCTCGTTCAGAAAGACCTCTATGGTTACCAGATCGATCTCGATTTTCTGAAAAAAATACCCAGCAAGAACCAGATCTTATACCAGCTGCTGAAATCGTTCCGCTTTACGGAATGGGATGATGTTTACAACCTGGTGGATGCCCAGAGCGGGAAAATGGTGTTTTCGCCCACCCATCGCCTTATCAGGGACCGCGAGACCCTACTGCTTACCGAGCGGCGCGTAAAAACTGGCCGGAAGCACTATGTATTTGAAGAAAATGAGAAATTCCTCATGATTCCCGGGGGGATCCTCCGGGTTAAGCCTGTTTCTGAAATTGGAGAAACCGCTGCGAACAAGATCTATGTCGCAAGAGAAAAGCTGAATTTTCCGCTGGTCATCAGGCGCTGGAAAAAGGGCGATTATTTCCATCCTTTTGGGATGAAGGGTAAAAAGAAACTGAAAGATTATTTCAGGGACGAGAAATTTTCAATTCCGGAGAAAGAAGACACCTGGATTCTCTGCAGCGGTGAGGAAATTGTCTGGATCGTGAACCACCGTGCCGATGATCGCTTTAAAGTGGAGCCGGAAACTCGGGAAATCCTGCAGGTGAGTTTCGGGTAAGTATTGCTGCAAATGCTTTAGGTTTAAGCGGGTTATTTCTATATTTAGGAGCTTAAAACCGTATTCCATGAAATTCAGTTACCGTATCCTCTGGGTTATGCTCTTATTATTCATCATTTCACCAACGCAGGCCCAGGATTCAACGTATTCAGTTCAAGATCATTACACCAAAATGGAAGTGGACATTCCCATGCGGGATGGCATCAAACTGCACACTACGATCTATTCGCCTAAAGACACTTCGGAAGAATATCCAATCCTGATGCAGCGAACACCTTACAGCTCGCGGCCTTACGGAGAAGGACAATTTCGCCAGAAGATCGGTCCCAACGAATTCCTGATGAAGGAGGGATACATTATCGTTTACCAGGATGTGCGTGGCCGCTGGATGAGTGAAGGCCAATACGACAATATGCGTGCGTTCATCCCGAATAAAAAAGGAGATCAGACCGATGAAGCCAGCGATACTTACGATACCATTGAATGGCTGATCAATAATGTGGAAAATAATAATGGGAATGTTGGGACCTGGGGAATTTCCTATCCCGGATTCTATTCAACATATTCCTTGTTAAGTGGTCACCCTGCCCTGAAAGCGGCTTCACCGCAGGCGAGCATCAGCGATTTCTTTTTTGATGATTTTCATCATAATGGCGCCTACCTTTTGAGCTATTGGAGAGCCACGGCGCTTTTTGGTTACCAAAAAACAAAACCTGTGGATACCGCCTGGTACCAGTTGCCAGATCTGGGCACACAGGACCAGTACCAGTTCTTTTTGGACGAAGGTCCTTTGAGTAACCTGGACGAATATTATAAAGAAGACAACGAGTTTTGGCAACAGCTGAAATCTCATCCGAATTATGACGAGTTCTGGCAATCTCGCGGAATCACCCAGTATATGAAGGATATCAAACCGGCGGTGATGATCGTTGGAGGACTTTTTGACGCCGAGGACCTTTACGGCCCGTTCCATATTTACGACAGTATGGAGCAGAACGGCGATAACTTCAATATGATCGTGTATGGTCCCTGGAGTCATGGCGACTGGGCGAGAGAGCAGGGAAGACAGTCGGTGGGAAACGTTTATTTTGGCGATAGCATCAACACGCATTTCCAGCGAGATTACGAAACCGTCTTTTTTGACCATTTTCTAAAGAAAAAGACCAAGGATCAAATTCGCCTTCCGGAGGCACATATTTATGATACGGGTGCCCGCGAGTGGAATGATTACCAGCAATGGCCGCCAAAAGCTACCAAGAACAAAACCTGGTATCTTGGTCCGGATCAGAAACTCACCAATACGCCCAATACTACGGAAGTAAGTTTTGTGAGCGATCCTAAAAAACCAGTTTCCTATAACAACGAGATCAAAATGGTGTTTACACCGCGAGAATATATGAGCGGTGACCAGCGTTTTGCGGCGCGTCGTCCAGATGTGCTGGTTTTTGAAACCGATGTATTGCAGGAAGACATGAAGCTGGTTGGAGAGATCCAGGCGAACCTGAAGGTGGCAACCACCGGAACTGCTGCAGACTGGGTCGTGAAGGTCATCGATGTATATCCGCCAGATGCTGAAAACTACGAGGAAACCATGCCCTCGCTTAAAATGAGCAATTACCATATGATGGTGCGCAGTGAAGTAATGCGAGGTCGTTTCCGTAATAGTTTTGAAAAACCGGAACCGTTTACGCCCAATAAAAAAACCGATGTGAATATCACCCTCCAGGGAATCAATCACACCTTCCAAAAAGGGCATAAATTGCAAATCCAGGTTCAGAGCACCTGGTTTCCGTTGATCGATCTCAACCCGCAAACCTATGTAGACAATATCTTTGAAGCTAAAAAAGAAGACTTCCAGAAGCAGACGCATACCGTTTTTGGGGATTCTTCTGTTAAATTCCATCTTCTTGAAGAATAGTATGAAAACGATCCATATCGCCTGTCTTTCCCTGGTCGTCATGCTGAGTTCCTGCAAAAATGAACCGCAGGAAGAGCAGTTTTCGGCTGCTGAAATCCAGGAGCATTCCGCAGCGCTAAACCAGTATTTCGAAGAGCAGTTCCAGGTAGAAGTTTCCGAATCGCCCATGATGCAAACGAGGATGGGGCTTAAAACCGATTATGGCCAATGGGATGATTTTTCACATACCCGTTTCGCTAAAGAACTGGAACAGGCACGAACTCGTCTCGATCACCTGGAAAAGGTGGATACAGCCGCTTTGAATGAAGAAACACGCCTGAGTTACGACCTCTACCGAAAGCAGATCGAAGACGAAATTGCTGATTATGACTTTCGCTTTTATAATTACCCGATCAACCAGATGCACGGTTATCACGCCGAGCTTCCGTCATTTTTGATCAATATGCACCGCATCGATTCGGTGCCTGATGCCAAGGCCTATATTTCCCGACTGGTGGGTATGGAAAAGGCGTTGGAAGATATTGTTGAAGGCCTTCGTTTGCGGGAACAGAACGGGATCATCCCGCCAAAATTCGTATTTGACCGCACACTCGACGCCTCGCGGAATTTGATCAAGGGTAAACCTTTTCAGAAGTCTTCGGAAAGCAGTGTATTGCTGGAAGATTTTCAGAAGAAGGTGAATAAATTGGCTATTTCCGAAGATCAAAAAACCGGGCTGATAGGAGAAGCCGAGCAGGCACTGGTGGCCCACGTGAAACCGGGTTACGAACACCTGATCGATTTTCTTGAAAACCAGCAAAAACGAGCAAATGATGATGCCGGTGCCTGGAAATTCCCGAAAGGTGAGGAATTCTATAACAAGGCACTGAAACGCATCACCACCACGAACATGAGCGCTGAGGAGATCCACCAGCTGGGGCTTAGCGAGGTAGCCAGGATTCACGGTGAAATGGAAAAGATCATGGAGGAGACTGGTTTTGATGGGTCGCTTCAGGATTTCTTTGATTTTATGCGGAAGGAAGAACGCTTCTATTATCCCAATAACGAACAGGGAAAAGCAGCTTATTTAACAGAAGCCAAATCAATCATTGACAGGATGCGGGTGCGTTTGCCCGAGCTTTTCAACACGCTTCCAAAGGCTGATGTACGCGTCAAAGCCGTAGAACCTTTCCGTGAAAAAAGTGCCGGAAAAGCTTTTTACCAGGATCCCGCGATAGATGGGACGAGGCCGGGCACCTATTACGTGAATCTTTACGACATGAATGCCATGCCGAAATATGAGATGGAGGCACTGGCTTATCACGAAGGAATTCCCGGGCATCACATGCAGATCGCGATCGCTCAGGAACTCGATAGCATTCCGGAGTTTCGGAAATTTGCGTTTTATACCGCTTATGTGGAAGGTTGGGGATTGTACAGCGAATATATTCCCAAGGAAATGGGCTTTTACAAAGATCCGTATTCCGATTTTGGCCGACTTTCGATGGAACTATGGCGCAGCTGCAGATTGGTGGTTGATACCGGTATCCACGCCAAAAAGTGGACGCGCCAGGAAGGAATTGAATTTTATAAGGAGAACACCCCGGCGCCCGAGAGTCAGTGTATCAAAATGGTGGAACGGCATATAGTAATGCCTGGTCAGGCTACGGCCTACAAGATTGGGATGAACAAGATCCTGGAACTTCGGGAAAAAGCTATGAATAAACTGGGAGATGATTTCGATATGGCGGCTTTTCACGACGTGATCTTAAAAGAAGGCGCCCTGCCCCTGAATATTCTCGAACGCAGGGTAGATAAATGGATCCACTCACAAATCTGAAAATTTGGAAACTAACCAACCTGAAATACTAACACTGAAGAATGCCATGGGGAGCGTTTTAAGCATCCTGAATTTTGGCGCAAGCCTCTTCAGTTTTAAAATAAAGAACAATAAAGGTGAGCTGATTGAAGTGGTTGTTGGTCCGGCTGATCCGGAAGTGTATACTACCGCGCAGTACCGTGAAGAGAACAAATGTTTCGGTGGAAGCATTGGCCGTTTTGCGGGGCGTATTTCTGAAGGTCAATTCAGCATTGGCGAAGAAAAATATTCGGTTTATGAAGAATATGAAGGTGCGCACCTGCATGGCGGAAAAAAGGGCTTCCAGTATCGTTTCTGGAATATCGATTCGGTTTCGGAAGGAGAAAATCCACAGGCCGTGCTTTCTTATCACAGCGAACACCTGGAGGAAGGTTACCCGGGAAATCTGAAAGTACAGGTTACCTACCAGTTAACGGAGGACAACCAGGTGAAAATCACCTACCGCGCCGAGACCGATAGGGATACGATCGTGAATCTTACCAATCATGCCTATTTTAACCTAAACGGTTCCGGGAGCGTGAGCGATCATTTCATGCAGGTGAATGCTTCGAAAATTCTCGAACTGGATGAGCGTAATCTGCCTACCGGCAATCTTACAAAACTGAAAAATCATCCCAAAGATCACCGGGAAAGTAAGCTGCTTGGGAACCGGGAACTGGATGATGTCTATGTGCTGGATACCATGGAAAATGAGACACAGGTCCAGTTGTTTTCACCTTTAAGCGGGATCAAACTGAAGTTAAAAAGCAATCAGCCGGTCGTAGTGATTTATTCCCCGGAAAGTCTGCCTGATAAATGGCAGTATCTGGCCCAGATCGATGAAAAGTTTCCAGCCGTGGCGCTGGAAGCACAAAATTATCCCGACGCCCCAAATTTCAGGAATTTTCCTTCCAGTCTTTTGAAAAAGGGTGAAGTGTATGAGAATGAGATAGTTTATAGTTTTAGCGTAAAATAGACGCTCAAAATTGTTTTTGGTCTTTTTCTGATTCAGATTTATAATTCTATATTTAGAAAAAATTAAGAAATAATGATTGGAATTCTTTCTTTTGTGGGATTCACCGCCCTGGTGGCTATTATCTCCTATTTTGCAACCAGGTCGACAGACGAGACGACCAGTGACGGTTATTTTTTAGGTGGTCGTAGCCTTACCGCCGGCGTAATTGCCGGTTCGGTACTTTTAACCAACCTTTCTACGGAACAGATCGTAGGCTTGAACGGGCAGGCGTATTCTGAAGGAATTCTGGTAATGGCATGGGAAACCCTGGCGGCGCTCGCCATTGTGGTGACCGCTTTGTTCCTGTTACCGCGGTATTTGAAGGGAGGGCTCACCACAGTACCCCAGTTCCTGGAAAAACGCTTTGACCGTACGACCAAATCTATCGTTTCGGCCCTGTTCCTTTCAGGATACATGATCATATTTTTACCAATTGTACTCTATTCCGGTAGTTTGGCGATCAGTACCATGTTCAATATCCCGGAATTGCTGGGTGTGAGCGATACCGCTGCGCTGTGGATCTGTGTTTGGGGAATTGGGATCGTAGGGTCAATTTATGCCATTTTCGGGGGATTGAAAGCCGTTGCGGTTTCAGATACCATCAACGCGATCGGACTGCTGATCGGGGGATTGATGATCCCAGTCTTCGGACTCATGGCCATAGGTGGCGGAGATATGTTCGCTGGTCTCGATACGCTTACAGCCGCGAATCCTGAAAAATTTAATTCTATTGGTGGTCCTGATGCTTCAGTGCCATTTTCAACCATATTTACCGGGATGATGCTGGTACAATTGTTTTACTGGGGTACCAACCAGGCCATCATCCAGCGTGCTTTAGCCGCGAAAAACCTGAAAGAAGGTCAGAAAGGTCTGATGCTTGCCGCATTCATTAAAATCTTAGGGCCTATTATCGTAGTGCTTCCCGGGATCATCGCCTGGCATCTGTTCCAGGGAAACCTGGACAATCCAGATCAGGCTTACCCGGCGTTGGTGAACGAAGTATTGCCACCGGTTCTCGTTGGTTTCTTTGCCGCGGTGCTTTTCGGAGCGATTCTAAGTTCCTTCAACTCTGCGCTGAACTCTTCGGTTACCCTATTCGGAATAGATATTTACAAGCATCATTTTAATCCAGGCGCTTCAGAATCTGAAGTGGTGAAAAAAGGAAAACGCTTCGGGATCGTGATCGCCGTGGCATCCATGTTCATTGCTCCGCTGATCGCCAATGCTCCCCAGGGACTCTTTGGTTATCTTCAGGAGGTAAATGGCTGTTACAGTATCCCGATTTTGACAATTGTGGTGGTGGGTTACCTTTCTAAAAAGATTCCGGCGATCGCAGCGAAAATCGCACTTTTCAGTGGGGTAGGACTTTATTTAGTATACCTTGGGCTGAAATATTTTGTGGTCGGCGAAGATGCGCTGCCGCATTACCTGCACGTCATGGCTATTTTATTTGTACTCAATATCCTCATCATGTGGGTTATTGGTCGAGTAAAACCAAGATCTACCGATTTTGTGCTGGATTACACCAAGCAGGTAGACATTAGTCCGTGGCGTTATGTGCTTCCGGTTGGTTTGGCAATTTGCGCCCTGGTAGTCTTCGTATACGTTTATTTCGCGCAGTAAGAAATTTTATTCCCGCAGGGTAGAATCCCGCTGGTTAATGGAAGTATCCAGCTTGTAATTGAGCTTATCGGCTGGAAGTTTCTCTATGTGGGTTATTGGTCGAGTAAAACCAAGATCTACTGATTTTGTGCTGGATTACACCAAGCAGGTAGACATCAGTCCGTGGCATTATGTGCTTCCGGTTGGTTTGGCAATTTGCGTCCTTGTAGTCTTCGTATACGTTTATTTCGCGCAGTAAGAAATTTTATTCCGGCAGGGTAGAATCCCGCTGGATAATGGAAGTTTCCAGCTTGTAATTGAGCTTATCGGCTGGAAGTTTCCCTTCTATACGGTCCACCATCGTTTCCAGGGCGAGACTTCCCTGTTCTTCAGCGTGCTGGTCTACGGTGGTAAGCGACGGGACGAAGTGTTCACTCATACTGCCGTTGGTGAAACCAATAATCGCTACATCTTCCGGAATGCGGTAGCCAGATTTTAAAATGCTTTTCATAGCCAGTATCGCCGAAAGTTCGTCGGAAGCCAGTACCGCATCCATTTTATCCTGTTTCAGTAATTTCTGAATTGCTGCGGAAGCCACTTCCGGAGTATCAAATTCCACAAAATTGGAATCCAGCTTCAGGCTTTCCAAGGCCTGGAGGTATCCTATTTTGCGCTGGTCATCCACACTGGTGTTCGAAATACCGGTGCAATACACGATTTTTCGGCAGGACTGCTGAAACAGTTTGATCGTGGCCTGTTCGGCCTGGAGGGCATCATTGATAGAAACCTTATCACAATCGATCTCTTCCAGAACCCTGTCAAAAAGTACCAGGGGAATTCGATATTTCAAAATATCCATGATATGCGAGGTGTCCTTGCTGGCCTGGGTTTCGCGGGAAAGAGATAGAATGAGTCCGTCTACACGCCCATTCATCAGGCGTTTGATGCTTTCGGCTTCTTTTTCCCGGCTTTCATTCGAAATACAGATAATGATTCCGTAACCCAGCTCTGCTGCTTTGGTTTCGATACCATGCAGCGCCTTGGCAAAAAAATGCGGTAGAATGGACGGAATGATCACTCCAATGGTCTTGGTTTTCCTGTTCTTTAGATTCTGGGCCAGCGCATTTGGTACGTACTGATTCAATTCGGCGAGTTCCTTCACCTTTTTGCGGGTTTCCGGGCTAATTTCCGGACTGTCCCGAAGGGCTTTGGAAACGGTGCTGATCGACACATTCAGCAGTTTGGACAATTCTTTGAGCGTGACCCTGTTTTCCATGACTAGTGTTTTGAGTAATGTACCGGCGATTGTTCATTCAGCCTTTTTGCCGCCTGTTCCGCAGTAATATCTCGTTGCGGGCCGGCAAACATTTCGTATCCTACCATGAATTTTTTCACGCTGGCAGATCGCAATAGCGGCGGGTAAAAGCTCATGTGGAAATGCCATTCGGGATGATCTTTTCCGTCGCAGGGTGCCTGGTGAATCCCCGATGAATACGGGAAGGAAGTTTCAAAAAGATTGTCAAATTTGATCGTGAGCTTTTTCAGAATTTCTGCATAAGCCATTTCTTCATCCGAAGATAACTGGCCAATATGTTGCAGGTGCCTCTTAGGAATGATCATGGCTTCAAATGGCCAGACCGCCCAGTAGGGAACCAGTGCTACAAAATGCTCGTTTTCTTCCAGTATCCTTTCATCGGCTTCGAGCTCCTGTTTCAGGTAATCTCCTAACAAACTACGGCTATTTTTACTCCAGTATTCCAGGAACTTGTCTGATTTTTTTAAAATTTCAGTGGGAATGGAAGACTGCGACCAGATTTGCCCATGCGGGTGGGGATTGCTGCAGCCCATGATGGCTCCCTTGTTTTCAAAGATCTGAACGTAGTTGATGAAATCCTGCTCACAGAGTTCCGCATATTCCTTTTTCCAGGTTTTTACCACTGCCGTTATATCTTCCACTTCCATCAATGGAAGTGTGAGTGAATGATCTGGAGAAAAGCACACCACTTTACAGATGCCTTTTTCAGATTCTGCTTTCAGCAAACCCTCATTCACAGAAATTTCTTTTGTATCGCTGAGAAGAGCGGCAAAATCGTTCACGAAGGTAAAAGGCTTTGAATAATCTGGATTGGTCTCGCCACCTGCGCGCTCATTGCCAGGACACAAATAACAACCTGGGTCATACATCGTTTTTTTCAGCTCCTTTTTCTCTTCGGTTTTCCCTTGCCAGGGTCGTTTGGTACGATGCGGGGAAACCAGGATCCATTCGCCGGTCAAAATATTATAACGTCTGTGCGGAACTTCGTTCAGTTTATTTTCCATAGTTATTTTTTAACGATTGTGCCTTCATCGGCATTCGCAATAATGCTATCCAGTTCAATTCCGAAGGCTTCTTTATAAGCCGGTTTCACTTCCTGGAGGAAATTTTCCACCTGGTCGGTTTCAATAAGGTTGATCGTGCACCCACCAAAGCCGCCACCCATCATCCGGGAACCGTAGATAAAATCTTTATCATGGGAGTAATCTACCAGAAAATCCAATTCCTTGCAACTTACTTCGTACTGGTGTTGGAGACCTTCATGAGACAGGTACATTAATTTTCCAAATTCGCGCAATTTTCCTTCTTTCAGGGCTATGGCTGACTCTTGTACACGCTTATTTTCTTCGAGCACGTACGAACATCGCTGGTATTGCCTTTCAGAAAGTTGGTTTTTTTGTTCTTCCAGCAGTTCAAACGAGACGTCCCGGAGAGATGCCACTGCTGGGTATTGTTGCTGAATGATCGAAACTGCATCTTCGCAATCCTGGCGACGGGAATTGTAGCCACTGTCAGTATGCGTATGGGAAACATTGGTATTCAGTAACAACAATTGGCAGTTCTTGAAATCTGCCGGGATGAAATCATATTCCAGGGAGCGGCAATCCAGCTTTAGGATATGATCTTTTTTACTGATGGCGGAAGCGAACTGGTCCATGATCCCGCAGTTCATTCCCACAAACTGGTTTTCGGCTTTCTGTGAAAGCTTGACGATCTCGATGCGGTCCAGCCCCAGCTGAAATAGCGCATTCAGCCCGCCGGCGAGTCCGCATTCCAGGGCTGCGGAAGAACTTAGTCCCGAACCAACGGGTAACTGACTTTCAATGATGCAATCAAAACCGGAAAGCTTTCGGTCTAACAGCAAAAGTTCGTTCACCACGCCAATAATGTAATTTTCCCAGCCAATGCCTTTTTCAATCTTCCGAAGGTCAAATTCGAAACCACGGCCAAAGGTCTTGCTGTAAATGCGGCAAAGATGATCAGAACCATTTCTGCGGAATTCAAAATAGATCTTTTTATCGATGGCAGTGGGCATGACAAAACCATCATTATAATCGGTATGTTCGCCAATAAGGTTGATCCTTCCCGGAGAATCCACCTGAATTTCTGACTGGAAATCCTGGAAATCTACCGGTAAACCTTCAAAAGAATGAATGTGAGACAAGTCGTAATATTTTAAATGTTTCGTTCAAATATAATAAATGTAAATTTTACGTTCATTTTTCTGAAAGGAAATTTTGAAATCTCTATCTTTATAAAAATTCCCAATCATGAGCGACCCCCAAAACGACCTGTACCAGGTTCGAGAGAAAATGTACGTAGCAACCGATTGTATCATTTTTGGTTTTGATGAAGGTAAGCTGAAATTACTGGTTTTTAACCGCCAGGTGGAACCTTTGAAAGGGGAGTGGTCGCTCATTGGCAGCTTCGTAAGGCTGGATGAAGACCTGGACGTGGCCTGTGAACGGGTGCTGCGCGAAACTACGGGCCTTGAAAATGTCTTTATGCAGCAGTTAAAATGCTACGGAAAAAAGGATCGTGACCCCGGTTACCGTTGTATCTCGGTGGCACATTACGCCCTGATCCGGATTGATGAATACGACAAGGAACTCGTTCGCCAGCATGGCGCCAGCTGGTATGAGATCAATGAAGTACCACAGCTGATCCTGGATCATAACCAGATGGTGCTCGATGCTTTGAAACAGCTCAAATACAACGCCCGCTATCGCCCTATTGGTTTTGAGTTGTTACCGGAGAAATTTACCATTCCGCAATTACAGTGTTTGTATGAAGCGATCTACCAGCGGGAGCTCGACAGTAGGAATTTCCGTAAAAAAGTGACTTCCTTACGCGTGCTGGAAAAACTGGATGAAAAGGACAAAAGCGGCAGTAAACGGGGCGCCTTTTTATACCGATTTGATCATGAAAATTATCAAAAACTGGTAGAATCGGGGTATGATTTTGAAATCGCCTAATGAAAAGGCAATTATTTTGAGGAATTATAATAGTACTTTATACGTTTATTCTTATTTTTAGGAAAATTAGAAACTATGGCTCAGGATAAAAATCGCCGGCAGGTAATTAAAAATATTGGTTTGGGAGCAGGTGCTCTCGGAATGGCCAGTATTTCCAAAGTGTTCGCTGCAAATGCTTCGGAAGAAAAAATTTCAGAAAAAGCAATTTCCGGAAAAATCAACCACTCGGTTTGCCGCTGGTGCTATGGAGATATTCCGTTGGAAGCCTTCGCGAAAGCCTGTAAAGAAATGGGCATCCAGGCCATCGACCTTCTGAAACCTTCTGAATGGGAAACAGTGGAAGCCCACGGGCTTGTTTGTTCCATGGCAACCGATGATTTTGCCAGTATTCCACACGGCTTCAATAATCCTGAAAATCACGCCAAACTCCAGGAAGCTTATAAGGGTCTCATTCAGAAAGCCGCCGATCATAAGATCAAAAATGTCATTTGTTTTTCGGGTAACCGTGAAGGGATGGATGATGAAACCGGACTTCAAAACTGCGTAACCGGACTAACGCCTTTGCTGGAATTCGCCCAGGAACGCAATGTAAACCTGGTCATGGAACTGCTGAACAGCAAAGTGAATCATCCTGATTATATGTGTGATCATACGGCCTGGGGCGTGAAACTTTGCCAGGAGCTTGGTTTCGACAATTTCAAGCTGCTTTACGATATTTACCATATGCAAATCATGGAAGGGGATGTGATCAGGACAATTCGTGAAAATCACCAGTACATTAACCATTATCATACCGGCGGAAATCCCGGAAGGCACGAAATAGATGAAACACAGGAACTTTTTTATCCTGCGATCATGGAAGCCATTGCCGATTTGGATTTCGACGGTTTTGTGGCCCAGGAATTTATTCCTACCTGGGAGGATAAACTTGCCGCACTTCGGAAGGCGATCCAGATTTGTAACGTATAAACTTCATTTGCTATGAAAAAAATAATACTGAAACTACGTTTTGGGCTGCTTGTCGCGGCCTTCTTTTTCATCAATCTTTCTCAAGCACAGCACACCGGCGATGTGTATGTAGACGATAAGGGTGTGATGAAATGGGGAGATGATCAAAGCGAGGTGCACGGCTTCGGGGTGAATTACACCGTTCCGTTTGCCCATGCCTATCGCTCCGCCAGGAAAAAGGGCCTTGATGTAAAGGAACAAATAGACCGCGATGTGTACCATTTTAGTCGGTTAGGCTTTGATCTCTACCGCATCCACGTTTGGGATACCGAAATTAGTGATGAAAAAGGTAACCTGATCGAAAATGAACATCTGGATGCCTTTGATTACCTGCTGAAAAAATTAAAGGAAAGGGGCATTCATTATGTGCTAACGCCAATTGCGTACTGGGGAAATGGCTGGCCGGAACCAGATGAGGAGACCCCTGGATTTTCCCACGCTTTCGGGAAAGATAAGAGTCTTACCAATCCTGATGCCATCGCAGCCCAGGAAAATTACCTCACGCAGTTCATGAACCACCGGAACCCATATACGGGGCTAGCCTATAAGAACGATCCAGGTTTGATCGCGGTGGAGATCAGTAATGAGCCGCATCATCGCGGTACCCCTGAGGAAGTTCAAACTTTTATCGAAAAAATGGTAAGTGCGGTTAAAGCCAGTGGCAGTAAAAAGCCTGTTTTTTATAATGTGAGTCATAGCATTCACCTGGCTGATACCTATTTCACTTCCGGAATTGACGGTGGAACCTTCCAATGGTATCCAACCGGACTGGGCTTCGGAAAGGAGCTGAAGGGCAATTTACTACCGAATGTGAACGAATACAGAATTCCGTTTGAAGACGTGATCAAAAAGAATCATGCAGCCAAACTCGTATATGAATTCGATGCAGCCGATGTGAACAAATCGTATATGTATCCGGCGGCGGCGCGCAGTTTCCGCCAGGCAGGAATCCAGATCGCCACGCATTTTGCCTATGATCCAACTTTCCTGGCCTACGCCAATACCGAGTACAATACGCACTACATGAACCTGAATTACGTGCCTCATAAAGCCTTGGCTCTAAGCATTGCCTCAGAAATTTTTCACGAATTACCGATGTACACCAAGCTTGGGGCTTACCCGGAAAACCTGGAATTTGGGAATTTTCGCATACAGTACAAGGGTGATGTGGCAACCTATGATTCCAATGAAAAATTCATTTATACCAATACTACTGATCAATCTCCAAAATCACTTAAAAAGCTGGAGTCACTTGCCGGTCACGGCAGTTCTCCGGTGGTAGAATACCAGGGCAAAGGCGCTTATTTTCTGGATAAGCTGAAAAAAGGAGTGTGGAGACTGGAAGTCATGCCAGACCCAGTCATCGTTCAGAACCCTTTTGGGCAAAACAGCCTGGACAAGACCGTGGCGGTGATTAGCTGGAAGCGCAACAGGATACAGCTCAATTTGCCAGATCTTCCCGGAAATTTCGAGGTAGAAGCCCTAAATGATGGAAATGATTTCCAGGCAACTGCTGAAAATGGCCAATTTTTGGTCAGCCCGGGAGTCTATATTCTGAAAAAAGCCGGAGCGAAGTTCAAACCGGAAGATTTTGAAGAATCTCATCCGTTTAAAATTAACGAATTCGTAGCGCAGGAAGAAACGGTGGATCAAACATACGTCGTTCACCAACCAGTTATCGAAATTGATGAACATACAAGTTTGAAGATTAATGCGACCGTAGTTTCCGATAAAGAAATTGAGAAGGTTGAAGCCTGGCTTCAAAATGGAAATGAATATGAAGCGCTGCAGCTTCAGGCAAGTAATACCTACGATTATTCCGCAGCGGTAAGTGAAAAAATGCTCAAAAATGGCTTTCTGACCTATCGTTTGATCGTTACCACTACTGATGGAAAAGAGACCTTTCCAGGAGCAGTCGAATCGGCGCCAGATGCCTGGGATTTTCATTCAGTGGAAACCTATCAAACCAGGACCGTGAAGCCGGAGGCCGATGTCTCACTGTTCAGTGCGGCTACAGATTCCCGTGACGTGGTTCGGGCCTGGAACCCAAATAACCAGGTGGTTCCTATAGACTCTGAAACTTCAGAATTTCAGGTAAAACTAGAAAAATTATTTTCCGAAGATGTGGAAAATAAGAACGGGGAACCTGTTTATGACTACTCTTTCCGGTACAATTTTTCAGAAAAAACTGAGAATCGCAAACTGGAAGCTAAGGATACTTTAACGCTCGAGGCGAGAAGTCTGAGCGGTAAAACCGAAAAACTGCAGGTTGCTTTGGTGATGAAAAATGGTGCGGCCTTCGGGAAAGTCATTAGCTTGCAACCCGAAATTTCAGAAATCAAAATAGCACTTACTGAACTGCAACCGGTGAAGACCGTGACCTTACCCCGACCGTATCCCGGTTTTCTTCCGTATTATTTTCAGCATGCTTACGATGGGGCATTCGAACTGAAAGATGCCGAAAGTGTGCAATTTTCGATTGGACCGGGTATTGAAAAACCGAATTTACAGCAACCCCATTCTGTGGGAATCAGAACTCTGAAGTTGGAGTAGTTTTAATAGTGTTAGTTGTTAATAAAAAAAGGCCCTCAAATTTGAGGGCCTTTTTCAGTATAACAGAATGTCTTAACCGCATTTTGAAGAACCACAGTCCTTACAGGTTAAACATCCTTCCTGGTAAATTAAATTCGAAGAATTACAATTGTTGCATTTTTCTTTGCTGGCAACGGTGCCATCGGCAATATAGCGCTTCAGGGCACGAGCTACACCATTTTTCCAGGTGTTGATCGATTCGCTGTCCAGCTGAAGGCTGTTGATGAGGTCTACCACCTTATCTATAGACATTCCATGGCGTAACGTAGAGGAAATAAGTTTCGCATAATTCCAGTATTCCGGATTGAATTTGTGCGAAAGCCCTTCAATGGTTGTTTTGTAACCGCGCTTGTTCTGGTACTGGAAATCGTAGCGGGAAACACCGTCTTCATCGCGGTTCTTGATGATCAAGCCATCATTTACCCAGCGAGGGATCAGGATTCCTTCTTCATCATCAGCAAAACCGGTAAAGATCTCGTATGGTTTGCCATCTACCAGGCCAATGAAGGCGATCCATTTATCTTTGGCATTCTGGAAACGAACCACATCAGCCTCTAAAATCTGAGGGCGCTTCAATGGGAACGCTCCGCCAGCCTGTTCTTTCTTTTCCTCTTTTTTCTTGTCATCGTTGGAAATAAGTACACCCGACCTGGAACCGTCACGATAAACGGTCACTCCTTTACAGCCTGCTTCCCAGGCTTCCAGGTAGAGTTTTCCTACCAGGTCTTCACTCACATCTGAAGGTAGATTGATGGTTACGGAAATAGAATGATCGATCCATTTCTGCACGGCCCCCTGCATTTTTACTTTACTCAGCCAGTCCACATCGTTGGAAGTCGCCTGGTAATAAGGAGAGAGTTTGACCAGTTTATCCAGTTCTTCCTGAGAATAGTTCTTCTCGGTATCGTGCCCCTGAGTGCGCATCCATTGTTTGAAACGGTGGTGAAAAACCACATATTCTTCCCAGGAATCTCCCACTTCATCCACGAAATCCACGCGAGCATCTTTATCTCCTGGATTTACTTTTCTTCGGCGTTTGTATACTGGAAGAAAAACCGGCTCGATCCCGGAAGTTGTTTGTGTCATCAAGCTGGTGGTACCTGTTGGTGCGATGGTCAGTAGCGCGATATTTCTTCGGCCGTGCTCCATCATGTCATAATAAAGCTTTTCATCTTCCTGTTTGAGTCGGTTGATCAGCGGGTTATCCTTTTCTCTATCGGAGTCATAAATGGAAAATGCCCCTCTTTCCTTCGCGGTATCTACTGAAGCTCGGTAAGCGGCCAGCGC
Source organism: Christiangramia flava JLT2011 (assembly GCF_001951155.1). Lineage (NCBI taxonomy): Bacteria > Pseudomonadati > Bacteroidota > Flavobacteriia > Flavobacteriales > Flavobacteriaceae > Christiangramia > Christiangramia flava. The sequence goes on along the minus strand of NZ_CP016359.1, from coordinate 249,742 downwards.
GATATTCTTATGAACATCTACTGAAAAATCGATGCCTTCCTTGCTTCCGTAGCGAATGTTCAAAGCGGCCAGCATATCGCCTTCCGCGGTGATCCCAATCCCGGTACGACGACCTTCATGGGCTTTTTTACGAATATTCAGCCACAGGTTTTTTTCCACACCCTTGATTTCTTCATTTTCAGGATCTGCATCGATTTTGGCCAGAATCGCATCGATCTTTTCCAGTTCCAGGTCGATGATATCGTCCATGATACGCTGGGCTTTCCCAACATGCTTTCTGAAAAGTTCAAAATTGAACGATGCCTGTTCTGTGAAAGGTTCCTCTACATAAGAGAACAGGTTGATGGCAAGCAGCCTGCAGGAATCGTAAGGACACAGCGGAATTTCACCACATGGGTTGGTAGAAACGGTCTCATAACCAAGATCTGCATAACAATCTGGTACAGATTCATTGATGACCGTATCCCAGAAAAGAATTCCCGGTTCAGCTGATTTCCACGCGTTGTGCACAATCTTCTTCCAAAGGTTCTCTGCCTGGATGTCTTTGGAATATTTTGGATTGCTGCTGAAAATTGGATATTTCTGCGTGTATGTTTGATTGTTTTTTACGGCTTTCATGAATTCATCGTCGATTCGTACCGACACATTGGCGCCTGTAACCTTTCCCTGCTCCATTTTCGCATCGATGAAATCTTCAGCATCCGGGTGGTTGATCGATACTGAAAGCATTAAAGCCCCGCGGCGACCGTCCTGAGCTACCTCACGGGTAGAGTTGGAGAACCGCTCCATGAATGGTACAATACCGGTTGAGGTAAGTGCCGAGTTCTTTACGGGAGAACCTTTTGGACGGATGTGTGACAGGTCGTGCCCTACACCGCCACGTCTTTTCATAAGTTGTACCTGTTCCTGGTCGATCTTCATGATCCCTCCATAGGAATCAGATTTTCCTTCGTTCCCAATCACAAAGCAGTTAGAAAGAGAACCAACCTGGTAAGGATTCCCGATTCCGGCCATCGGACTTCCCTGCGGAACGATGTACTGGAAATTCTTGATCAGGTCGAATACCTCGTCTTCGCTCATCGGGTTCGGGTATCGTTTTTCTACCCTGGCAATTTCACGAGCGATACGACGGTGCATATCATCTGGTGTTAATTCGAAGATGTTTCCATCTGAATCTTTGAGGGCATACTTGTTCACCCAGACTCTCGCGGCCAGGTCGTCTCCTTTAAAATACTTTAAAGAAGCTTCATAAGCCTGCTCCTGAGTATATGATTGAGGAACGACGGGTGTTTCTTGTACAGGCATATAAATTAGATTTTTAGGTTGAAATTTTGTTTCCGTGATAGTTTAAAGCTACACAAAGAAATGAAACAATTAACAAACTATTTAGAAAAAGTTATCAAGAAATAACTGTTAATTTATTGATTTACAGTTTTTTAATAATTTACTAACAGTAAAAAGTTGACAAATTGTGATAAATGTTTTCTGAAAGTTTTTTTAAAAGTGTAGGAATATTAGAAGCGAAAAAAGCAGTGGAATTCCAAGGGAAATGCGAAAGAAATGACTAAAAATAAAGAGGCCGGCTGAGAATCAGCCGGCCATCTTCGAATTAACACCTATGAAAATTCAAAAATAAATTTTTATTCGGTTATCGACCAAATACTGTATCCATTTGCAGGAGCTTCAATGGTCACCGCCCCATTTTCATCGGAGGTAGGGTTATAAGTTGAATTACCGCTGTAGTCCATCAGGGTAATATTATTCCAGTTTGAACTTACCGCACGACGCTTCGTGCTGTTACTGATGCTAATATACAGAATTAATCCAGGATTGGTGCCGGTACCGTTTCTTTTCATAATGTACTCATCTTCATCTACATATAGCACTTCGGTCTCTCCGGTTGCCAGGCTGTTGTGGATGGCGATCAGGTTTTTAAGCTCGTCCTGAAATTCCGAATCTTCATAATCAAGATAAAAAACACAGGGATATCCCGGATGCGTCATAATATATGCATAGGCTTTCATCTTGTTTTCTCTCTTGATATAATTGTCTTCGTTAGAATCTTTTTCGGTATCATGATTCGCCGTAAACGTAACCGATTTATCGGGATAGGTTTGCCAAAGCTGGCTTCCTGTAAGACTATTTAGATCTTCATAACGATCCAGGCCTTCTTCCAGTTTGTAAAATGAAGCAAAATCAAAAGCGCGACTTCCTGTTTCTTCTACATAGTTTTTCAGAACATCTGCGTTTCCATCCCAAAGTTCCACTACCGAAAATCCTCCAACTTCATCCAGCCAGGCTTTTACGACCCAAGGTTCGTAGCCTAGTACATAATCAAAACGCCAGCCGTCAAAGCCCATCACGTTCTGGTAATATTTAGCTACGGAATTGTCTTTTTTCCAAAGCCAGTCCTGCACGCGTTCACGGTTGTGATCCAGGTTGGTTTCAGCATAAAACAAACTTCCCGGGTCGTAATTGCTGACGCTGTTGGGGTAAAAATCTTCGTAATTCCTGTTGAACATTCCGGAAGCATTTCCATGTTCTTCGTCAAAAAGCGTATACGTGTCTTTGTCGCGGTAAGGATTGTATTCCAGGCCGCCTCCAGAGTTGTGGTTGATCACGATGTCTTCGATCACTTCCACGTCATTATCGTGTGCGGTCTGGATCAATTCTTCCAGTTCTGCACGGGAACCAAAACGGGTCTCAATAGTTCCATGCTGGCTGAATTCTCCAAAATCAAAATAATCAGATACATCATAGCCCATGGAATAGCCGCCAGACTGGCCTTTGGTAGCCACAGGAATCCAGATCCTGTTGATCCCGGCATCTGACCATCCGGCTACTTTCCCGGTTAAGTTGGTCCACCATTCAAAGCGCGGTTCCACATCCCAGTAGAAGGCCTGCATCATTACACGCTCGCCATTGTCGTAAGCTGATAGGTCTATGGCTTCCGGGTCTGGTTCGGGTGTGGGTTGCTCTGTTCCCTGGTCATCTGTAGGATCTGTCGTGGGCTCATCACTGTCTTTGGAACAGGATGCCAGTAACACACCAACAAGGAGCAGAAAAATGAAATATATTCTTTTATTGATCATAAGTTATGAGTTAAAAAAAGGCTGCGAAAGCAGCCTTTTTGATAAGCAATTATTCAGTTACCTGCGGAATGAGAATATACCTTCCGTCAAGGTCGTTGAACCAGATATCATAGGTTCCTGGCATTACCGGGATATTCGCTCCGTCCTGAGCAGCCTGCCCGCTTTCTGCAGAATCAGTTCCCCAGTTTACGGCCCAGTCATTTTCAGCGCGGAATTTCATTTCACCTTCCACCAGTTCTGCATCGTTCATAAACCAGATATGTGGATCGAACGTAGACTGCGTCATATCAGTATCAGCATCCCAACCACCAGGAGTGGCAGTTCCGATGATTCCAATAGTTGTGTAGGTCGTTGCACCGCTGGCATCGTATGAATCCATGCTGAAAGTAAGATCATCAGTATTCAGTGCCAGGCTGTAATAACCTGCAGTGACCACTTCAATCGAAGCCGGATCTGGATCAGATTCAGTAGCTCTGTACACCAAAGTAGAACCATCGTAACCATACATAGGAGCCCAGTTAGTGGTTTCTACAAATTTGTAATAACCTGCAGCAAAATATCCTGTGAAATAATACATGTTCTCGTTTTCAGCATCCCTGAAAAGAGGCGTGTTGTTATTATTTGGATCCCATCCGGCAGCGGTAGCATCACCAACAAGGAAAAGGTTGGTTTTTGGCATTTCCTGCTCACCTTCTTCCGGTAAAGTAACGGTTAAAGAAGCTACTTCAGAAGTGGCGTTCAGAGAATTTCCACCGTCATTTCCGGCATAAGCCTTCACTCGGAAATAAATGGTCCCGGTATTCGGGTTTTCTGTATTCGGATCGTTGTCCAGTCCTGCATCTTCCGCCAGGCTCATCATTTGGCTAACTTTCACACCCAAATTGGTTTCTGAAGTGGTCCCGATCACATCGAAGCTTGAAAAATCCTGAGAAGCAGAACCCTGTAATTCGTAAGTTACAGTGGTTGGAGCTCCAAAATCTACTTCATTCCATACGAATCGTTCCGCAAGGTTACCGGAAGTAGACTGCGTAAGGGTGTAATTGTCAGAAAAAGTACTGGTAAACGCCACGCCTTCCGGATCTGGCTGGGCTACGAATACCACATCGTCATCATGCTGGCAGGAAGAAAGCCCCATGACAGCAATTATCATTATTAAAAAAAGTGAAATATTTTTCATTGTTGTTTTGTTATGATTAATATCCAGGATTTTGTGTTAAGTTGGTGTTTACACCTAATTCAGATGAAGGAATAGGCATCAGGTCTCTAAAGGCCTCGGTGGTTGCTCCCTGTGGAACACCTCCTTTGTAAGGCCAGATTCCCCTGTCAGAGAACATTCCGAAGCGAATCAAATCTGTTCTTCTGTGCGCTTCCCAGAACAGCTCGCGTGCTCTTTCATCCAGGATGAAATCCAGTGTAAGATCGCTGCTGGAAATATTCGCGCTGCTGTCACCGTAAGCTCTCATGCGAAGCTTATTGATATAGTCTACCGCTTTACCGGTATCACCGCCACCGCCGCGAACCACGGCTTCAGCGTACATCAAATAGGCATCTCCAAGACGGAACATCGGGAAATCAGTATCAGGAAAATCTCCTGTTGGATCAGAACCCGCGTTTCCGTTCACGTCTACGTTCTTATATTTCGTGATGGCATAACCACTGTTGAAATTAGAAATATCTGTAATCTCCTTGGTTTGGCCTTCTGTAAAGAACATTGCACGGCTGTCGTTCACTTCTTCCACAGCATCATCTTCGTTGTCCAGGAATTTATTTACCAGGGCAGAAGTGGTTCTAAGACCGGCCCATCCACCGTTGATCCCGAAGTTGTCTGGATCCATATCTCCACCTACTGCGGCATGGATGATAAAGGTCATACCACCGTAAGACTGAGAGTTGATCCCGTCGTAGGTGATCGGGAAAATGATCTCATTCTGAGCGCCATTGGAATTGTTATCAGCTAAAAATAACTTCTGATAATCGTCTACCAGTCCAAAACCGGCATCGATTACTTTGGAAGTATAGGTCACCACGTCAGCGCTGTGATCTTCTCCATTGTATTTTTCTGAATTCTGATACAATTTAGCCAACAGCATCCAGGCAGCAGCCTGATCGGCACGGCCATACTGGTTGGTCATCGGTGCTTTCAATTCTCCTTCAATAGCCAGCAATTCGCTTTCGATATAACTGAAAAGGTCAGCGCTTGAAATTTGTTCAGGAAGGAAAGCTCCCGGAGCATCGTCTTCGGTCACAAAAGGAGGATTTCCGTAAAGGTCTAGTGCGTGCCAGTAGCTCAGTGCTCTCAGAAAACGAGCTTCTGCGCGATAGGTCTGAATATCAGCCTGAAGGCTGGCCTCCACACCGCGGGCATTCAGGACGTCCTCAGTGGTTTGTCGCAGATATTCATTTGATTGTGCGATCTGGTACATAATTCTCGAATACATCGTTCTGATGAATTCGTTACCAGAGGTCCAGTTTTGGTAATGAAGGTCTTTAATGGTACCATCATTCCAGCCAATTACGGCTTCTTCCGTTGGTAATTCCTGCATCATGAAGTAGAGACGCATGTATTGCGAAAATCCTTCATCTAACCCGGTAAGATCAGGGTTTCCGGCAGGTCCATCCTGACCGCTTACCGCAAATCCCGCGTAAAGTTTCGCGAGGAATTGTTTATAAGCTGCCGGATCTTCAAAAGCTGATGCCGAGGTTTGTCGGTTATCTTCCGGAGTAAGCTCCAGGTCTTTTGAACAGGACCAAAGCGTCACTGTTCCGAGAAGAACCAACAAAAATATTCTTAATCTGTTAAACATGATTGTATATGTTTTTTTGTTGTTCATTAAAATGCAAAGTTTAGTCCCAGTACAAATCTTCTGGATCTAGGGTAGAAGTTGTTGTCTATTCCTCCGAATACTTCAGGATCTAACCCGTCGTAGTTGGTAATGGTCAACACGTTCGAAGCTGTTAAAGAAGCTCTGAAATCAACTTTTTCACCAGGAATGGTGTACCCAATACTTACGTTATCCAGTTTTACAAAATCTGCAGCTTCCAGATAATAATCTGAGAAGAACTGACTGTTTTGGAAATTTGTTTCCAAAACATTGGCATTTAGGTTGGAATAGTAGTCTGAAGGAGTGTTGGTTCCCGCTTCCACAAAACCGTTTGAAGATTTGGTGTTGTTGTACACGTAATTTCCAAAACTACCTCTAAAGGTAAAGTTAAGATCAAAATTCTTATAATTCAAGGTATTTGTGAATCCCATGAAATAGTCTGGAGTCGCCTTTTTGTATGGCTGCCTGTCGGCTTCAGTGATCTGGTTATCACCGTTCACATCTACATAAGCGCCTTCAATTGGCTGTCCCTGCTCGTTGTATACCTGGCGGAATACAAAGAATGTTGAAGGGTCAAATCCTTTTTTCCACAACTGAATAGTGTTTCCAACACCTCCGGAAATTCCTCCCTGAGGAATGAAGAAATCTGGATCATCTCCAAGAGACAATTTTGTGATCTCCTTTTCCTGGAAGGTGATGTTATAATTCACACTCCAGTTGAAATCTTCAGATCTTGCAAGATCTCCACCTACGGCTACTTCAATACCACGGCTGATGGCAGTTCCCACATTGGTCAATAATTGATCTGAAAGGTTGGCACCCGCTGGGATTGGCACTACGGCTACAAGATCTTTGGTTTCTCTATAATAGGCATCTACAGAACCTGTCAAACGATTATCAAAAAATCCAAGATCGATACCGGCGTTATAGTTCTTCAGAGCTTCCCATTTCAGGTTTTCGTCATATTCTTCCGGGCGAAGGGTTGGTACGAATTCATTACCAAACTGGTAGCTGGCACCACCAACACTTGGCGTGTAGATACCAAGATATCCATAATCCTGCCCAATTTCGTAGTTTCCTGTTTCACCATATCCGGCTCTAAGTTTCAACTGGGTAAGCCAGTCAGCGTTTTCCAGGAATTTCTCATTCTGCACTTTCCATCCAATGGAAGCTGCCGGGAAATAACCCCATCTGTTCTGTGGAGCAACTCTGGAAGAACCATCAGCCCGGATACTTCCGGAAATTAGGTATTTGTTGTTGATATCGAAACTAACCCTTCCGAAATACGATTCCAGGGCATTTCTACTGATGTACTCTGGAAAATCTCTTTCCTGGTCCTGTTCTGTTCCGTAGCTGTCTGAATACGAATAGAACTCCTGGTAAGAATGCCCGGCAGTCGCGTCGATTTCCGTAGAAATGGCTTCGATTTCATTCTGATAGTTTACGTAAGTATCCAGCAACAGGTTTCTGTTAATTCCATCATAGTTTGAAAACTGGTTGATGTTAGAAGTGTTGGAGGCTGCAGTAATTGGCAAAAATGTTGCACCCTGTACTTCAGAATAATCAAAACCACCGCTTACAACAGCTTTCAAACCGTCCACCCAAGGCAATTTCCATTCAGCATTCAGGTTGGTGATCGAACGTCTGGTCTGGTTAGAATCCTCTGTTTGAGCGATAAGAGCCACCGGGTTTCTGGTAGCCAGGTTTTGCTGAGTAATATCTGAACCAGTTGCTCTTGTAAATTCGAAATAACCGTCAAATGGACTGTTTGGATCATATACCGCCTGTGTAGGATCAAAAGCAACAGCAGCACCAATGGCCCCACGATTTGCGAAATTATTCTGATCCAAGCTGTTTTTTGAAGTCAGCGTTAATTTGAGCTGATTATCGAAAAGATCCTGATTCAACGAAATGTTGAACGCATCTCTCTGGTAATAGTCTCTTTTAAGCACACCCGTTTGCTGAGTATGGTTAAAGTTCAGACGGTAATAAAAATTCCCTACACCCTGAGTTGCAGTAAGGTTATGAATTGCTCCTACGGAAGTCTGGTAAATCAATTCCTGCCAGTCAGTCGAAGCATCTCCAAGCAATTCGGGATCAGTTCCCGGGGTGTTGTTGATAATGTTTCTGAATTGCTCGGCGTTTAAGACATCTACCTTATCGGTGATATTTCCTATTGAAGTCTTTACATCATAAGTAAACTGGAATGGTGTATCTTTTTTACCCTTTTTGGTCGTGATCAGGATTACCCCGTTAGAGGCTCTCGAACCGTAGATAGAAGTGGCCGCAGCATCTTTCAAAATGGTGAAATCTTCGATCTCATTAGGGTTAATAGAGTTCAGGGCATTTCTGGATCCCTGCACACCTCTTTGATCTAAAGGCACACCATCTACTACGATAAGAGGATCATTAGAACCACTTAAAGAAGCTCCACCTCTAATACGGATAGATCCTCCTGAACCGGGAGCACCGTCCCCAGGTACGATCTGTACCCCGGCAGATTTACCTGCGATTAGTTCCTCTGGTGCAACAACAGCACCCTGGTTGAAATCTTCAGCAGATACTTTTTGAACAGCTCCGGTCGCATCCTGCTCTGAGGTGGCTCCATAACCAATCAAGACCACTTCATCTAAAGTACCCTGATCCTCATCTAGCAGAATATCAATGGTCGACTGTCCTTCGTAAGGCACCTCCTGGGTAACGAAACCCAAAAAAGAATAAACCAGTACATCTCCAGCGGAAACGTTTTCGATGGTATAATTACCATCAAAATCTGTGGTGGTACCATTAGTGGTCCCTTTCACAATAACGTTGGCCCCGGGAACAGGAAGGCTGGTGGCACTTTCCGTAACCGTACCGCTCACCGTGTTCTGGGCGAAAAAGCTCATTGGCAGCAATAACAGCAGGTACAATGTGCTTTTAATAAAAGTTCTCATAAATTTTCTATTGGTTTTTACAAAATAATTAACCTTATATTTTTACTTCCATGAGGTTAAATGTATGTAAATTTCTAGGTAATTTAAGTTCAAGCCGCACCAGCAAAGGGACGAAAACGTTTTCGTGTTGAAAACTTTTTGAAATTACAGGGTCTGCAAATTAATTATGGTAAATTTGCGAAGCCGAAAATCTGAATCGGATATTATAAGAATCTTTGAAAAGAAATGAAGCCAAAACTTACTTTAAAGCAAATTGCTAAAGAATTAGATGTCTCAATTTCAACAGTTTCCAAAGCCTTGAAAGACAGCAGTGAAATTGGGGAAGATACCAAGGAAAAGATCAAGGCATTTGCGAAATTATATAACTACAAGCCCAATAACATTGCCCTGAGCCTGAAAAACAGGAAAACCAAGACTATTGGGATCATTATTCCGGAGATCGTGCATCATTTTTTCACCACGGTAATTAGTGGAGTGGAAAAGGTTGCCAACGAGCTGGGTTATAATGTTTTGGTGTGCCTTTCAGATAACTCTTTCGATAAGGAAGTATTGAATATGGAGATGCTGGCCAACGGAAGTACAGATGGTTTTATCATGTCTCTTGCCAAAGAAACGATGCAAAAAGGCGATTATCATCATCTTCAGGAAACCATCAACCAGGGAATGCCGCTGGTGCTTTTTGACAGGGTGGTAGACAATATCGCCTGTGATAAAGTAATTATTGATGATGTGAACGGGGCGAAGAAGGCGGTCAATCACTTAATAGATATTGGTTGTAAAAAGATTGCGCTCATCACCACGGTAGATTACGTGAGCGTGGGTAAATTACGAACTCATGGCTACCAGCAGGCTCTCTACGAAGCGGGGCTTCCCATAGATGAAAGCATGATTTTGAAGATCGAGGAAATGGAGGATAGCGAACGCGAAATCGATAATTTCCTGAAGGAAAAAAATGTGGATGGCGTTTTTGCCGTGAATGAACATTTTGCGATTTCAGCTATTAAAACCCTGCAGGAAAATAATCGCAGAATACCGGAAGATGTCTCGGTAATTGGGTTTACTGATGGGGAGCTTTCCAAAAGATTTATTCCGAGCCTAACAACCGTGAGTCAGCACGGAGAGCGCATGGGTGAAGAGGCCGCGCGGATCTTGATTGATAAACTCGAGCGATCTGTGAGCGAAGAAGATACTTATAAGACAATCATAGTGGAGACCGGTTTAGTAAGGCGAAATTCAACAAAATCGTAATTTTCATACCCTCAAATTAAAAATTCTATATATTTGCCCTAATTGAATTTTATCAGGACTTATATTTTTACTTCCTATTCTAATAAGTTTTGATAAGTCTCAGAGCTTATCGTAATTAAAAACTTACGATATGCGAAAACGCACGTTAAGTTTCTGGGAAATCTGGAACATGAGTTTCGGTTTTCTTGGAATTCAATTCGGTTTTGCCCTGCAAAACGCCAATACCTCAAGGATTTTTGAAACGCTTGGAGCCAAGGTCGAGGATATTCCTATTCTCTGGATCGCCGCACCGGTCACGGGCCTGGTCATTCAGCCTATTATTGGCTATTTTAGTGATCGCACCTGGACCAAATTAGGTCGCAGGCGCCCTTATTTCCTTGCGGGAGCCATTCTTTCTTCCATTGCCTTATTCATTATGCCGAATTCGCCAACTCTCTGGGTTGCGGCCGGTACTTTATGGATGATGGATGCTTCCATCAATATTTCTATGGAACCATTCCGGGCATTTGTGGGAGACAACCTGCCAGACAGGCAGCGAACTCTGGGATTTGCCATGCAAAGTTTCTTTATCGGGATCGGAGCAGTGGTAGGATCATTATTGCCTTATATGTTCACAAACTGGTTCGGCATCAGCAATACGGCGCCGCAGGGAGTAATCCCGGAATCGGTTAAATGGTCTTTTTATGTTGGTGGAGTTGTATTTTTATGTGCTGTTTTATGGACGGTCATTCGCTCCAAGGAATATTCTCCGGAAGAATTAAAAGCCTTTGAAGAAGCGAGTAAAAAGGAAAAGGTTGAGCGTGCAGAAGTTGTAGATAAATCGAAAAATATTCGCAACCAGTTCATTACGGGATTGGGCATGGCAATCGTTGGTTTGATTGTTTCATTTTTGATCTTTGAAAACGGATTAACGAAAGAATTATACATTCTTTTTATTGGGCTGGTCATTGCCGGAGTACTTTTTATGCTTGTCTCATTTCTTCGGAAAAAACAGGTTCGGAACGGATTTACCATTATCATTACCGATATGCTGAATATGCCAACCGCGATGAAACAACTGGCATGGGTTCAGTTTTTCTCATGGTTTGCGCTATTCTCGATGTGGATCTATACCACTCCTGCAGTCACGGGTCACGTTTTTGGAACCAACGATACCACTTCAGAATTATACAACGATGCAGCCGACTGGGTGACGGTGATGTTCACTGTCTATAATGGTGTGGCCGCTGCAGTGGCATTCCTATTACCAGTACTGGCAAGAAGAACCAGTAATAAGGTCACGCATTTACTGGCATTAACGGTTGGGGGAATCGGGTTGATTTCGATCTATTTCCTTAGAGATAAAACCGGATTGTTGCTGGCGATGATCGGTGTGGGTGTTGCCTGGGCGAGTATCCTTTCAATTCCTTATGCGATGCTATCAGGTGCTTTACCTTCAGCGAAAATGGGTTATTATATGGGGGTTTTCAACTTCTTTATCGTGATTCCGCAGATCGTTGCAGCGACAATTCTAGGTTTCCTGGTGAAAGAACTTTTCAACGGTGAACCGGTTTACGCTTTGATCGTTGGTGGCTTTTCCATGATCTTATCAGGACTTCTTACACTACGAGTAAAAACTAACAAAAGAATAAATATAGATGAGCAGTCATAAAGCAGTCATTTTTGACCTGGACGGCGTAATTGTAGATACGGCAAAATTCCATTTTCAGGCCTGGAAAAAACTGGCCAATGATCTTGGTTTCGATTTTACTCATGAACAAAATGAGCAATTGAAAGGTGTTAGCCGTGTGGAATCCCTGAAGAAAATTCTGAAATGGGGAGACATGGAGCTTTCCGAAGAGGAATTTAACAGGCAAATGGCGCTCAAAAATGACAACTACCTGTCGTACGTCGAGGAGATGGACGAAAATGAAATATTACCTGGAGTTCCTAAAGTGCTGAAGTATTTAAAGGAAAATAATATTCCGTTTGCACTGGGTTCTGCCAGCAAAAATGCCCGTACGATCCTCAAAAAGATCAATTTATATGAAGATTTTGACGCGATCGTAGATGGGACCGATGTAAGTAAAGCCAAGCCAGATCCGGAAGTATTCCTGATCGCGGCTGAAAAACTGAAAGCCGAGCCGCAGGATTGTGTTGTTTTTGAAGACTCTGTCGCTGGCGTGGAAGCTGCAAACATTGGTAAAATGACGAGTATTGGAATCGGAGACGAAAAAGTGCTGCAGGAAGCAGATCATATTTTCAACGATTTCACCGAAATAAGTATAGAATTTATAGAGAATTTACTGAGAAAAGAATAACAATGAATCAAGATTATATAAAACCGGATGAATGGTCGATCGTTGAAGAAGGATTCGACCCGGGAAGAGTAAAATCTTCTGAAAGTTTATTCAGTATTGGAAATGGTGCCATGGGGCAGCGAGCCAATTTTGAAGAGCAGTATTCCGGCCCAAGTTTTCAGGGAAGTTATATAGGAGGGGTGTATTACCCAGATAAAACTAAAGTTGGTTGGTGGAAGAACGGTTATCCGGAATATTTTGCAAAGGTATTGAACGCTCCAAACTGGATCGGGATCAATGTCTTTGTTAATGAGGAGCCGTTAGACCTTCATAATTGCAGAGAAGTAAAGAACTTCCGCAGAGAATTGAACATGAAAGAGGGCTGGCATGCCCGGACCTTCGAAACCGAATTGCCAAATGGTGTTCAGGTTGAGGTGAAAGCTTTAAGGTTCGTTTCTATTGTAGATAACGAGCTGGGTTCCATCAAATTTGAGATCACTCCGCTAAACCAGGATGCAGAAATTCGTTTTGATCCTTATTTAGACGGAAGCACCACGAATACCGATGCCAACTGGGAAGAGCGTTTCTGGGAAACTTTGGAAGTAAAGAAAGAAGCCGATAAAGGTTTTATCGTTTCCAAAACTTTAAAAACAGGTTTCCATGTCGGGACTTATATGCAGTCTGAAATCCTTCTGAATGATGAAAAGCAGGACCTTGGAATGGAGTCTAAGGAGGATGAAGATCGTATATCTTTCAGCTATAAATTGAAAGCGAAGAAAGGTGAGACCGCCGCGATCGTGAAATATGCCGGTTATGTAACCGATATGAATCACGATCAAAATAACCTGATTTCAGCTGCATCAAAAGTTCTGGACAAAGCTTCAGATCTAGGTTTTGATGAACTGAAAGCTCAGCAGAAGGAAGCCTGGTCAAAGATCTGGGAAATGTCTGATATTACGATTTCCGGAGATGTTGCCGCGCAACAGGGAATTCGATTCAATATTTTTCAACTGAATCAGACCTATTTAGGAGAAGATGATCGTTTGAACATTGGTCCTAAAGGATTTACCGGCGAAAAATATGGAGGTAGTACTTATTGGGATACCGAAGCATATTGTATTCCTTTCTACATGGCGACCAAAGATTCTAAAGTTGCCAGGAAATTACTGACCTATCGTTACAATCAGTTAGAGAAAGCACAGGAAAATGCCAAGAAATTAGGCTTTTCCAATGGTGCAGCTCTATACCCAATGGTAACAATGAACGGTGAGGAAAGTCACAATGAGTGGGAGATCACTTTTGAGGAAATTCACCGAAACGGAGCCATGGTTTTTGCCATTTATAATTATGTTCGATATACAGGTGACTTCAGTTATATTCCTGAAAAAGGACTGGAAGTGATGATCGCCATTGCGAGATTCTGGCACCAACGTGCGAATTTCAGCAAAAGCAAGAATAAATATGTCATTCTTGGGGTTACCGGTCCGAACGAGTATGAGAACAATGTGAACAATAACTGGTACACTAATTACATTGCGAAATGGTGTATAAATTATTGTATCAAGATGATCGATAAAGTAAAAGACGGTTACGGCGAAGATTACGATCGCGTTATGGGTCTGACTCACCTGAACGAAGGCGAAATTGCCAATTGGGAAGAGGTTGCCGATAATCTTTACATGCCATATTCTGAAGATTATGGTGTGTTCTTACAACAGGATGGCTTCCTGGATAAGGAAATCATTCCGGTTGCCGATATGGATAAAAAGCATCGCCCGATCAACCAGAAGTGGAGTTGGGACAGAATTTTGCGTTCCTGTTATATCAAGCAGGCTGATGTATTGCAGGGATTCTATTTCTTCGAAGATCATTTCAGCAAGGAAGAACTGGAGAAACATTTCGATTTTTATGAGCCGCTTACGGTGCATGAATCATCGCTTTCTCCTTGTGTGCACAGTATCCAGGCAGCGGTGCTTGGAAGAATGCAGCAGGCTTACAATTTCTATTTGAGAACTTCCAGGCTGGATCTGGATGATTATAATAAGGAAGTAGAGCAGGGTTGCCATATTACCAGTATGGCCGGAACCTGGATGAGTATTGTTGAAGGTTTTGGAGGAATGCGTGTGGTTGAAGATCAGCTGAATTTCAGTCCGCAGATTCCTGAAAATTGGACTGGGTATTCTTTTAAGGTCAACTTCCGTGAGCGCATCGTGAAAGTGACGGTCACCAAAGATAAAACCGATTTTAATCTGGAGGGTGAAGAGCCGCTGGATATTGTAATTAATGGAAAAGAGGTAACTGTTGAGCCAAACAGTCCTGTAAGTGTATAAACTTGAATTAGCGGGCCGCTTTCTGTTGAAAGCGGCTTTCTTTTTTAACCAAGAATAATGAAAAAATTAGTTGTATTAGTTATATGTTTTTTGCTGAGTCTACCAGCTTTTGCCCAAATTGAACGGGTGGAGCCACCAAACTGGTGGACAGGTTTCAAAAATCAAGATCTCGAGCTTTTGGTCTACGGAAAAGATATAGGGAAAGCCGAAGTTAGGGTCAATTATCCAGGTGTGGAACTCGTAAAATCACACAAGGCAGATAGCCCGAATTATCTGTTTCTTGATCTAAACATTTCTGAGGAAGCAAAACCCGGAAATTTCACCATTAGTTTTAAAATGCCTGAAGGAGCTTCTGAAAGTTATGAATATGAACTAAAAAAGAGAGAAAAACCAGCCGATGAATACGTCGGTTTTAATAGTTCTGACGCTATTTACCTAATTACTCCAGACAGGTTTGCTAATGGCGATCCATCTAATGATATTGATAAAAGTTTAAATGAAACAACTATTGATCAGGAAGATGATTATGCCCGTCACGGTGGAGATATTCGCGGAATAATCGAGCACCTGGATTATATTGATGAAATAGGTTTTACCGCGATCTGGCCATCTCCATTATTAATAAATGACATGAAATCTGGTTCATATCATGGATATGCCATGACCGATTTCTACAAAGTAGATCCCAGATTTGGAAGCCTTTCTGAATACCGTGAGCTTGCCAATAGCGTACGAGAAAGAGGAATGAAACTCATTATGGACCAGGTAGAAAACCATTGTGGTATCGAGCATTGGTGGATGGATGATCTGCCGTTTAACGATTGGATCAATTACCAGGAACTCTACGAAAATGGAGAACAGGTTGTTTATTCCAACCACAGGAGAACTACAAATCAGGACCATTACGCAGCAAAAGTTGATAAGAAGCAAATGAGCGATGGTTGGTTCGTAGATTCCATGCCAGACTTAAATCAGCGTAATCCATTTATGGCCAATTATCTTATTCAGAATAGTATTTGGTGGATAGAAACTCTGGGACTTGGCGGTATTCGCCAGGATACTTATCCATATCCCGATAAAGATTTCATGAGTGACTGGGCAGGAGCTATAATGACCGAGTATCCTAATTTCAATATCGTGGGAGAAGAGTGGAGCAACAACCCGTTGCTTATTCGCTACTGGCAGGAAGGTGTGGAGAATGGTTACGACTCCAATTTGCCATCTACGATGGATTTTGCCATGCAGGCTACAATTGTGAAGGGTTTAAAAAATGAAGAAACCTGGGGTACCGGGCTGGTTGAAATTTATGACGGACTGGCAAATGACTTTTCTTATGAAAATCCTGAAAGCATTCTGGTATTTCCAGACAATCATGATATGAGTCGTATTTTCACCCAGCTAGGTGAAGATTTGACAAAAACAAAGATGGATATTGGCTTTATGCTGGCCATGCCTCGAATTCCTCAGATTTATTACGGAACGGAAATTTTGATGAACGATACAGCAAATCCTGGTGACCACGGGCTTATTCGTACTAATTTTCCGGGCGGCTGGGAGGCTGATGAGGTAAATGCGTTTAAAGGGCAAGGCCTTTCGGCAGATCAAAAGGACATGCAGGACTTTCTGAAGAAAATTCTGAATTATCGGAAGAACAGTCTGGCGATCCACGAAGGTAAAACTACCCATTTTGCACCGCAGGATAAGACCTATCTTTTAAGCCGAAATTCTGAAGATGAGACGGTGGTGGTCATACTCAATAAAAATGAGGAGCCATACAAACTTTCTCTGGACCGCTTTGAAGAACTTGGTTTAAAAGGGAAAAAACTGCAGAATGTAATTTCAGGAGAAATTATCAGCTGGGAACAGACACTGGTATTGCCAGAGTATGGTATCTATTTTTTAACGACGAAAATCAAAAACTAAACATCTATTAAATAAGAACTTATGAAAAAACTTCTATTGCTATTGCTTACTTCCTCCATTCTTACGGTTTCCTGCAAGAATGAACACAAGGATGCTAAAGAGGAGACCAACGAGATGGCGAAGGATTCTCTGGCACCAGTTTCAGATGAGGTGATGGAATCTGCAGTGATCTACGAAGTGAATATTCGCCAGTATTCACCGGAAGGAACGTTCAATGCATTTACGAAAGACATTCCTCAATTGAAAGACCTGGGGGTAAAAGTGGTTTGGTTGATGCCAATGTATCCTATTGCGATGAAGAACAGGAAAGCAACCGGGGAGAAATCTATTGAAGATATTACAGATACTATCGAACGAAAAAAATACCTGGGAAGCTATTATTCCATTTCAGATTACTCCGCTGTTAATCCAAATTTTGGAACTATGGAAGACTTCGATAAACTGGTGGAAACTGCACACGAAAATGGTATGTATGTAATTCTTGACTGGGTGGCAAACCATACTGGATGGGATCATGCCTGGATCACCGAGCATCCAGAATACTATACCAAAGACAAAAATGGAGAAATTACAGATCCTATAAACGATGCTACCGGGGAGCCTTGGGGATGGACTGATGTAGCCGATCTGAATTTTGATAACGAAGGTCTGCGTGAGGCAATGAAACAGGAAATGCTGTTTTGGGTGAAAGAGCATAATATCGATGGATATCGTGCCGATGCCGCACATTCGGTTCCAACCGATTTCTGGGAAGATGTCTCAGCAGATCTAAGAGAGGTAAAGCCTGTATTTATGCTGGCCGAAGCTGAAAGTCCGAAAGATCTTTTCCACAATGCTTTCGAAATGGGGTATAACTGGGAAGGACATCATATAATGAACGAGATCGCTCAGGGAAAGAAAACTGCAAAAGACTGGGATGAATATATGAAGAAGATCGATACGACTTTTGAAGATGATGATTACCTCATGAACTTTATCACGAACCATGATGAGAACTCCTGGGCCGGTACAGTAAAAGAACGAATGGGAGATGCTTCGGAAGCAATGCTTGCGATGTCTTACACCATTCCGGGAATGCCATTGGTCTATAGTGGGCAGGAATATGATATGGATAAAAGATTACGTTTTTTCGAAAAGGACACTATTCCGCATCAAAAAGGTAAGGTTTATCCTATTTTAGAAAAGTTAGGAAAACTGAAGAATGAAAACGCAGCTTTACATGGTGCGAAACAGGCAGCTTCTTATGAAACACTAGAAACTTCCAATCAGGAAAAGATCCTGGCATACGAAAGAAAGGGTGGAGGAAGTGAATTGATCTATCTTGCAAACATGAGCGATCAGCCCGTGAAATTTACAGTTTCGATCGCCGGCGATTACCAGGATTACATGGCCAATTCAGAATTCCAAATAGAGGAAGGCCAGGAAATGGAATTTCAACCCTGGGAGTATAAAATTTTGACAAAAAACTAATTTTAGTCCTAAATTTTTGTAAAAAGCCACTTTTGAGTGGCTTTTTTTATTACTTATTAACCGAAAACGTTTGAATTTGTTGCGATATTAGGTTAAAAGATTGAAATGGAATAGCTTTGAAGGTAATGACCAAAAAAATAGAAAACATCGCAGTTCTAACCTCCGGGGGAGATGCTCCCGGAATGAATGCTGCCATTCGTGCAGTTGTTCGTGCCTGTTCTTTTTATCAATTAAAGTGTACCGGCATTTATCGCGGTTATCAGGGGCTGATAGAAGCCGATTTTGAAGACCTGGACGCGCGATCGGTTAGAAATATCATCAACAAGGGTGGAACATTTCTGAAATCTACCCGTTCAATGGAATTTAAAACCAAAGAAGGCCGTAAAAAAGCTTACGATAACCTGGTTAAGGAAGGTGTCGATGCCATGGTGGTAATTGGAGGTGACGGAACGTTTACCGGTGCTGAATATTTCAGCCAGGAATTCAATTTTCCTATTGTAGGTATTCCTGCAACGATTGATAATGATATCAATGGAACCGATTATACACTGGGTTATGATACCGCTTTAAATACGGTTGTGGAAGCGATCGATAAAATTCGGGATACTGCCAGTTCTCATAACAGGCTATTCTTAGTCGAGGTTATGGGAAGAGACGCCGGGGATATCGCTCTAAATAGTGGTATTGGTGCGGGTGCAGAAGAAATCCTGATTCCGGAAGAAGAAACCGGGGTAGAGCGAATGATCGAATCGTTGCGACGCAGTAAAAAAGCTGGTAAGACTTCCAGTATTATTGTGGTAGCCGAAGGTGAAAAAAGCGGTAAAAATATATTTGAACTGGCTCGTTTTATTGAAGAAAACCTGGACGAATATGAAATTCGTGTTTCTGTTCTGGGTCATATTCAGCGAGGTGGTTCCCCAAGTTGTTTCGATAGAGTCCTTGCGAGTAAACTTGGAGTAGGAGCGGTAGAAGCTCTCATGGAAGGAAAGACCGAGGTAATGATCGGTATTCATCATCAGAAGGTGGTTCATGTAAATCTTCAAACCGCTATCAAAGGGGACGCTAAAATCGATAAAGAATTACGAAGGGTGGCAGACATCACTTCGGTATAACTTAAAACCAAAAGAAATGAGTACAAAAATTGGAATTAACGGGTTTGGACGTATTGGGAGAATTGCCTTCCGTATTGCGGCTCAAAACGAAAACGTAGAAGTTGTAGCTATCAACGATTTACTGGATGTAGATCACCTTGCATACCTTTTAAAATATGATTCAGTTCACGGAAAATATTCCGGAACTGTGGAAGTTCAGGATGGACACCTTGTGGTAGATGGAAAAAAGGTGAGAGTAACTGCTGAAAAAAACCCAGCCGACCTTAAGTGGGACGAAGCAGGAGTAGAAGTGGTTATGGATTGTACAGGAATCTTTACTGATCTTGACAATGCCAAAGCGCACCTGGATGCTGGAGCCAGAAAAGTGGTAATTTCAGCACCTTCTAAGACTGCGCCTATGTTCGTAATGGGAGTGAATCACCACGAAGTTACAGCAGATCAGAACATCGTTTCTAACGCATCTTGTACTACCAACTGTTTGGCACCACTTGCTAAAGTGATCGATGACGAGTTTGGTTTGGTAGAAGGACTAATGACTACGGTTCACGCTTCAACTTCCACTCAGTTTACCGTAGATTCTCCATCTAGAAAGAATTTTAGACTTGGTAGAAGTGCGATGGCGAATATCATCCCTTCTTCAACTGGAGCTGCAGTCGCAGTAACAAAGGTAATTCCTTCATTAAAAGGAAAACTTACCGGTATGGCATTTAGAGTTCCTACTACTGATGTTTCCGTAGTGGATCTTACAGTAAGAACTGAAAAAGCTGCCAGCTACGAAGATATCAAAGCAGCCTTCAAAAAAGCTGCTGAAGGAGATTACAAAGGGGTGATTTCTTATACTGATGAGGAAGTAGTGAGCCAGGATTTCGTATCAGATGCTCATACTTGTAACTTCGATGCAGGAGCAGGAATTGAATTGAACGACAATTTCTTCAAATTGATCGCATGGTATGACAACGAGTACGGATACTCTTCTAAACTTGTTGACCTTGCTGCTCACGTAGCATCTCTATAATATTTCAGGCCTGAAGAAAATTCTTTTTTAGCTGCTTATTTCGTATTTTTAATAAGTAGAACAGGCTTTTCTTCAGGCTTATTTTAACTGTAAAACATTACAATGATTTTAATTGCCGACGGGGGATCCACCAAGTGTGACTGGATTCTTTTAAACAGCGAGGGAGAACAGGTATTGAAGACCCGTACCAAGGGACTCAATCCCGCTGTGTTTAAAGAGCCGGTCCTGGAAGAAAGGCTTGCCGAGAACAACGAACTTTCCGAGATTAAACATAAGATCGAAAAAGTACATTTCTATGGTGCCGGTTGTGGAACTCCAACTCCTCGAGAACTGCTTCGCAGCATCCTGGCGAATTACTTTACGAATGCCGATGAGGTTTTGGTGATGGAAGACATGGTGGCAGCCGTCTATGCTGCAACGACCGAACCCGGAATCGTTTGTATCCTCGGAACCGGTTCGAACAGCTGTTATTTCGATGGAAAAGATATTCATCAGGCCGTGGATTCACTAGGTTATATTCTGATGGATGAGGCCAGCGGAAATTACTTCGGAAAAAGACTCATCCGCGATTACTATTATAAACGAATGCCTCCTGAAGTAGCTGAAAAGTTCGAAGAAAAGTTCGATCTGAATTCAGATACCATAAAAATGAATTTGTATCGCAAAGACAACCCGAATACCTATCTGGCACATTTTGCAGAATTCATTTTCACCAATGAACGGAACGGGTATTTCTATAAACTGCTCCACGAAGGAATGTCAGATTTTGTGCATTCTCGAGTGATGTGCTATCCGCAGGTCACTTCGGTGCCGGTACATTTTATAGGAAGTATCGCCTACTTTAGTCAGGATATCATTCGTGCAGTAACACAACCTTATGGAATCACCTTAGGCAATTTTGTTAGAAGACCAATAGATGCTTTGATCGAATATTATCGAGAAAATGTCATCAAGGTTTCCTAAAAATGGTTTTAAGATATGGAAAAGCCCGGTTTGTACCGGGCTTTTTTTTATGTTTCAAAATTTCACCTTTTCGGCTAAAAATTTTTTAATCACCAATTGATCAAAAGATTACATTTAGTGAAAAAATCAGGTGCTAGTAAAAGTATATGGAAGTTCGGTTTTTGGGGTAGAGGCCACCACGATCACCGTAGAAGTTAATGTAGCCAGCGGAATTGGCTATCATCTTGTGGGCCTGCCTGATAATGCCGTGAAAGAATCGAGTTATCGCATCACCGCGGCATTGCAGAATAACCAGTACAAATTACCCGGAAAAAAGATCATTATCAACATGGCGCCGGCCGATCTTCGGAAAGAGGGTTCTGCTTATGATCTCACTTTTGCGATGGGAATTTTGACGGCTTCCGGCCAGATTCAGGCTGAGCAACTTTCCGAATACCTGATTATGGGGGAACTTTCCCTGGATGGTAGTCTGCAACCCATTAAAGGTGCTTTGCCAATAGCCATTCAGGCTAAAAAAGAGGGGTTTAAAGGTTTTATACTTCCAGCGCAAAATGCGAATGAAGCGGCTATCGTTGCCGGCCTGGATGTTTACGGGATGTCTAACTTAACCGAAGTGATTTCCTTCTTCGCCGGGGAAAAATCAGATCCGGTACAGGTGGATACCCGGGAGATTTTTCGGGAGGAGTCGGCTGTATTCGAATTTGATTTTTCGGAAGTGAAGGGCCAGGAATCGATCAAGCGCTGCATGGAGATCGCGGCTGCCGGTGGTCATAACGTGATCCTCATTGGGCCGCCCGGAGCTGGGAAAACAATGCTTGCCAAACGTTTGCCAAGCATTTTACCGCCCATGACGCTACAGGAAGCCCTGGAAACGACTAAAATTCATAGTGTGGCCGGGAAGATTAGAGATCAGCGCGGGTTGATATCGCAAAGACCTTTTAGAAGCCCCCATCATACTGTGAGCGATGTGGCCCTGGTGGGTGGTGGTGCCTACCCGCAACCTGGTGAGATTTCTCTGGCTCATAACGGAGTATTGTTTCTCGATGAGTTGCCAGAATTCAAACGAAGCGTACTGGAAGTGATGAGGCAGCCGCTGGAAGATCGTGAAGTGACTATTTCCAGGGCGAAATTCAATGTAACTTATCCTTCAAGTTTCATGCTGGTGGCAAGTATGAATCCCAGTCCGGGAGGTTATTTCCAGGAACCCGGGGCAATGGTGACCAGCACTGCTGCTGAAATGCAGCGATATTTGGGAAAGATCAGCGGGCCGCTTTTGGATCGGATAGATATTCATATCGAGGTAACTCCCGTTCCTTTTGAAAAATTAAGTGACGCCCCAAAGGGTGAGAGCAGTTCTGTCATTCGAAACAGGGTAATGGCGGCCAGGGATATTCAGTTTCATCGTTTTGCGGAATTTTCAGGCATTCATTACAATGCCCAGATGGGAAGCCGCCAATTGGAAAAGTATTGCAAACTTGAAGAGCAAGCGAAAAATCTTCTGAAGCAGGCGATGGAAAAACTCAATCTTTCGGCCCGGGCCTATGACAGGATTCTGAAAGTTTCCCGCACGATCGCAGATCTTTCCGCAGCGGAAAACATTCAATCTTCACACATTGCAGAAGCCATACAATATCGCAGTCTGGACCGAGAAGGCTGGCTGGGCTGAGTATCTTCAGGTTTCATTAACTAAACCTTTGAAGTCTTTTCCCTATTTTTGGGAATAACATGATAATCTGCAAACTAACCTTAAGGGGAACAAGCCTGGAGCATATGAAAAAACTGCCTCTGATCTTTGGTCTTTTACTGATTTTTGCCTGCAAAGGCCCAACCGATGAGACCAAATCATCTAATTCTTCGGAAGACAGCCTTTCTACCGAAGACCTTTTACCGGAAAGCCTAATGGAATCCAAACCTGTTGTTTTAACGCTGGAAGAAGCCAATAACCTGGCTGAACTGCCTTTAGCCTGCGTTAATACAGAATATCCAAATAAACTGGGGCAAACCCTTGAAAACAAAAATGCCATGGGTGAGCCACATGAATTGCACCCGGCATTTTATGGGTGTTTTGACTGGCACTCGTCAGTCCACGCGCACTGGTCTTTGGTATATTTGTTGAAAAATTTCCCCGATCTCCAGAAGGCGGAAGCGATTCAGCAGGCACTGGAAAAATCCTTATCTGCTGAAAATATCCAGGGAGAAGTGGATTATTTCAACAGGGAAGAAAGCAATTCCTATGAGCGCACCTACGGCTGGGCATGGCTGCTGAAGCTTTCCGAAGAACTTAAAACCTGGGAAGATCCAAAAGCCAAGGAACTGGCAGATAATCTGGAACCTTTGACGCAACTTATCGTAAAACGATACAAAGAGTTCCTCCCCAAATTAAATTATCCTATTCGCGTTGGAGAACATACCAACACCGCATTTGGCCTGGGTTTCGCTTGGGATTATGCTCATACGGTTAAGGATGAAGTTTTTGAGGAAGCGATCACTAAACGCGCTCAGGAATTTTACCTTAAAGACGATAATTGCCCGGTTTCCTGGGAGCCAAGTGGTTATGACTTTCTTTCGCCCTGCCTGGAAGAAGTGGATATTATGAGAAGGGTGCTTCCTAAAAACGCTTTTAGTATGTGGATCGATGATTTCATGCCGGAGCTTAAAAATGAGGATTTTTCAATGGAAGTTGGAGAAGTTTCTGATCGTACTGATGGAAAACTGGTACATCTAGACGGGTTGAACTTCAGCCGCGCCTGGGTTCTGTACGGCCTGGCCAATCAATATCCGGAACAATTCGGTCACTTAAAAAGTCTTGCGAACGAACATATTTCACATTCTTTTGATAATGTAGCGGGCGACAGCTATGAAGGCGGTCACTGGTTGGGAACTTTTGCGATCTATGCACTTCAGCAGGCTGGAAAGCCAAAATCTGAAGAGTGAAAGAATTTTTGAAAAACCTGGGGCCGGGAATCCTGGTTTCCGCTGCATTTATCGGTCCCGGAACGGTTACGGTTTGTAGTATTGCCGGGGTGGAATTCGGGTATAATCTCCTTTGGGTCTTGCTCATTTCGGTCATTGGCTGCATGCTGCTTCAGGAAATGTCGGCCCGGTTGGGACTTATTTCCGGAACGGGATTAAGCGAAAATATCAAATCCCAACTTGCGAATCCTATTCTTCGGAATATCGCGCTGCTCCTCGTTTTTTCGGCTATCGTGATCGGTAACGCCGCCTATGAAGCGGGTAATATCAGTGGGGCGGCTTTAGG
Source organism: Christiangramia flava JLT2011 (assembly GCF_001951155.1). Taxonomy (NCBI): domain Bacteria; kingdom Pseudomonadati; phylum Bacteroidota; class Flavobacteriia; order Flavobacteriales; family Flavobacteriaceae; genus Christiangramia; species Christiangramia flava. The sequence goes on along the minus strand of NZ_CP016359.1, from coordinate 225,293 downwards.
CCTGCAGGGAATTTTTGCTGATGTAAGTCTGAAATTGGGGAATCTGAAGATCAATCTTTGGAGCTGCTTGATTGGCGGACTGGCTTTTATTCTACTGTTTTTGGGTAGTTATAAGCAACTGGAAAAAGTATTTATAGGCCTGGTATTATTGATGAGTTTATCTTTTCTGATTACCGCGATCCTTACCAAACCTGATCTCAGACTGATTTTTAAGGGTTTAATTCCTTCCAATGTTGATGCCGGCTTGCTGAGCATCATCGCGCTCGTGGGAACTACGGTTGTGCCTTATAATTTGTTTTTACATGCTTCCCTGGTTAGCGAAAAATGGAAAGGTGCTGGTAAGTTGGGAATTGTTCGGAAAGAATTGATCTTTTCCATAGGTCTGGGTGGACTCGTGTCTATGGCTATTCTCATCTGCGCCGCGGCTTCCGGAATTCAGAATATTGAAAACGCTGGCGATCTTGCGGCCGGCCTGGAACCCCTTTTTGGAGAAGCGGCTACGGTCTTTCTGGCTTTGGGTTTGTTGGCGGCCGGCATCACATCATCTATAACAGCTCCACTGGCCGCGGCTTACGTCGTGCGTGGCTGCCTGGGTTGGAAACCTGCAAGAAACGACTGGAAATTTCGAATGGTCTGGATGAGTATTGTGCTCTTAGGGATCATATTTTCTTCTGTGGGCTTTAAGCCGGTTGAGGTGATCCAGTTCGCACAGGTAGCCAATGGGATGGTGCTTCCGGTAGTTGCGATCTTTCTATTCTGGATCGTAAACCGGGCGGCAGTAATGGGGGAATACCGGAATGGTTTCATTCTGAATTTATTCGGAATTTTAGTGATCGGACTCGCTTTTTTCCTCGGAATCAAATCGATTTATAACGTTTTAAGCAACTTTTGAAATGGAAAATTACATTCACATAAACTGCGATCTTGGCGAAGGCGGAAAATTTGACGCTGAACTGATGCCGCTGATTTCCGCCTGCAACATTGCCTGTGGCGGTCATGCCGGCAACCTGGAAACCATGCAGCATAGTGTAAGGCTGGCGATGAAGCACGATACTGAAATAGGAGCTCATCCGTCGTATCCTGACAAAGAAAATTTTGGAAGAAAAAGCCTTTCGATGACTGCTGAAGATTTGAAACTATCGGTGGAAGCACAGGTCATGAGCCTGTTGCAGATTGTGGAGGCAGAAGGAGGAAAATTAACTCATATTAAACTGCACGGTGCACTGTATAATGATGCGGCAAAAGATGAAAATATTGCAAAAATTGTCTTGGAATCATTCCGACTTCTGGAGCATGATTTTCGATTATATGTTCCTGCAAATTCGGTGATTCAGGAGCTGGCAATGGGGGAGTTTGATTGTTATGTAGAGGCTTTTGCAGATCGTAATTACGAACCAGACTATAGCCTGGTTGCACGTTCAAAACCTGATGCGATCATAACGGATAAAGAATTGGTTTTCGAACACATTCATGAAATCTATGCGCACCAAAAAGTACGAGCGGTAAACGGAGAAATATTGGAACTGGAAGCCGATACTTTTTGCCTGCATAGCGATACGCCATCTTCGGTAGAAATTTTAAAATATCTGCATAAAAAGTTTGCTGAAAATCACTTAAAAATTCAGCATTGATATGGAGGGTTTTCCGAAGATTTCGAGGATGGGAGAGCGATCGATTCTGATTCAGTTTGATTCAGAGATCAGTCAAAATACGCTTCGGAAAGTACTTTTCTATAAAAATAGGCTGGAGAGAAAGTTATCTGAAGAAAAACTTCAAATAATTAACACATATAACTCGATATTAATAAGTTATGAATGCACTATAGAAGATGCTTATAGTGCGTTTATCGCAATAAATGAAGTCCTTTCTGAGGCTAATATACTAAAAAAAGATTCGGGTAAGGTCTACCGGTTGCCCGTATGCTACAGCGAAGAATTTGGGCCGGATCTTCATGTGATTTCCAAACGGAATAACCTGGCTGTAGAGGAAATTATCAGTCTACATTCAGCTCAAAAGTACCTGGTCTATTTTATAGGTTTTTTACCCGGGTTTCTTTACCTCGGAGGACTTGATCAAAAGTTGCATATTCCACGGAAAGAAAGTCCACGGCAAACTGTTGAGAAAGGCTCGGTTGGAATAGCCGGTAGTCAGACTGGTATTTACCCGAAAAGCAGCCCCGGAGGCTGGCAATTAATTGGCAGGTCCCCTGTAGATCTTTTTAATCCCAAACAGGTTCCGCCCTGTGAAATCTCACCTGGCGACCAAGTGGTCTTTGAACCTGTTTCTGAAATGGAATATTTCCAAATTGAAAGAGCTGTTCAAAAAGGAGCATACTCGTTAAAATTTAAGCGAAAATGAGGGGAGAGATTGAAGTGTTACAACCTGGATTATTTACCAGTTTACAGGATCGAGGCAGGTTCGGATTTCAAAATTTTGGAGTGCCGCGAAGCGGAGTAATGGATCTGTATTCGATGAAAATTTGCAATCTTATTTTAGGGAATCCACCAGATACTGCTGCTCTGGAATTTACTTTCCAGGGCCCCGAGTTAAAGTTTTTACACGATGCCCGGATCACTTTGAGTGGCGGGGAATTTATGGCAAGTCTGGACGGCAAAGCGGTCTCTCGTTTTGAAGTGCTGAATATTCCTGCAGGAAGTATTTTAAAGATTGGTCCTACAAAAAACGGACTTCGAGGATATATGGGGATCAAGAACGGTTTTTCTGAAGAAAAGATCATGGAAAGCCATAGCTGGTATGAAGGCATTACCCCAAAAAGCCGGCTCGCCAAGGGAGATTTTCTCTATTTTACCGCCGTTAATAATGAGATTTCTGCCAGCCATGCCGCTTTAAAGCCGCAAATGGCGTATCTTAATACTGATGCAATCGTAGTCTTTGCCGGGCCAGAATGGGAAAATGTTCCGGTTGAGCTTCAACAGGAAATCCTGAAGCAGGAATTCACCCTTCATCAGAGCAGTAACAGAATGGCTTTCCGTGTAAACGAAAAAATCCCGAATGCGCTGGAACAGATCGTCACCGGGCCGGTCATTCCTGGAACGGTACAGTTTACACCGGGTGGGGATTTGATCATTCTTGGGAACGATTGCCAGACCACCGGCGGTTATCCAAGGATTTTGCAGGTTTCAGAAAAAGGTTTACAGGTATTGTCGCAAAAGATTCCGGGGAAAAAGTTTCGTTTTAAACTGGAAGAGTTGATATAAAGGGGCAAAAAAAAAGTGCCTAGTGGGATGACGGTTATAGAAAAGACCCTACTCAGAACTATAACTTACCACTTCGACACTTCTTTTGCCCCAAAACACTTTAGCTTTACTAAAATGACATTACAAATGTAACTTCAGCTTTGAGTTGATACAAGGGGATTTTTCCCCTTTTTACATTTTTGATAGGAAATTGCTTGGCAGAATTAATAATTTTGAAACTTTAAGTTAATTTAACAAATCAACCAAACCAGAAAGAAAATGCCAAGACCAACTAAATGCATTAGCGTAGCCGAAGCCAAGGCGCTACAACAGGAGTGGTGGGACACCCGGCTGGAAGTGACCACCAATGGACATAAACACCAGGACACCTGCGAATTTCATTTCAGCCTGGAAGAACTTCAGGAATTCCTGGATTATGTAAAGGAAGAATCTGATGCTGCCGGGATTAAGAGCCCTGGAATCAATATCTGGTTCGGTGCTTACCAGGCAAAAGAAAGCAGGCCTAATTTGAGTACGATTTTTCTTTCCGCAACCAAAAAGAAAAATGGAGAAGAAGTTGATGAATATGGGCGGGATTACGATGAAAATCCTGAGATCGACCCGATGAATGACAATAGTGGTCCGTGGCCGCCACTTCAATACAATCCATGATAGACTATATTTTAAAGCACAAACTCTACCTGGGAGCAAGCTATGAATTTCTGGCCATGCTCTCAGCGCTATGGTATTATTTTCATTTTAAAGACAGCATCAGTAGAGGCCTGAAGCTTTTTATCCTTTATCTGGTGATCGTTTTTATTGTAGACACGTCAGGGTTTTATGCGCTTTGGGCCTACCTCGATAATTACGAGACCATCCCGGCACTGAAGGATTCGCCGTTTGCCCGGAATTTCTGGCTCTATAATGCTCTGCATGTGATAGGCTATTTCTGTATTGGCTATTTTTTCACTTCACAGCTGGAATATCTTCAGAAATATAAATTGAAAAAGATCCTGAATATACTGCTTGTGGGTATCGTGGTTTACAGCCTGGTATGCTATTTAACTTTCGGGACTTTCTTTGAAACCTATGATCCTTCGGTAATGATCATAGGAACTTTGGCAGTTGTTTTGTGTATTATGGCGTATTTCTTTGAACTGCTGCTTTCCGAAAAAATTCTGCATTTCCGCACCAATCTGCTGTTCTATTTTGCAGTGGTGATTATGATGTGGCACCTCGTCATAACTCCTATCAACCTGTACATGTCGTATACAGGTCTCAGCAATATAGAGTTTCGCCAGTTCTACATTACTTTCCTACACTGGATGAATTTCATCATGTACAATACCTTTGCTGTAGGGTTTTTCCTGGCTTACCTCAGGCGCCGGAAACAGGCTTTGAGCCTGGGATAGCGAATTTTGCCAAAAAAACGTATACTTGCTTTAGAAAATTAATGCATGCTGCGGAAAGAGGATATTTTTCTCATCATTTACTTTATCCTGGTCATATTTTTCCTGGCGGCTTTTACGATCGTTTTCTTTGTGGTTTATCAGAAGCGGAAAAATAAACTGCTGCAGGAACGACTGGAAGCCGAACAACGTTTCAGGGATGAACTGAATACCGCCCGTTTGGAAATACAGGAAGCCACGCTGAAGAATGTAAGCTGGGAACTGCACGATAACATTGGGCAGCTGATGGCTGTGGCGAGCATGCAGCTGAAATTACTTCAGAAAAAACAACCCGAAAATACTGGGATCGAGGAAGTTCACAACCTGGTTTCCGATTCGCTCACCGAAGTTCGTGCGCTCTCCAGATCGCTCAATAATGAAGTCATCGAGAAAAATGGGCTTGTAAAAACCGTTCAGAATGAGCTGGACCGCTTCAATCGCCTGGAAGTGCTGCAGGCTGAACTGCAGGTGAAGGGCGAGCCTTTCCAATTGAAACAGGAAGACGCCATTATTCTTTTTCGCATCCTTCAGGAATCTTTTTCCAATACGCTCAAACATTCCGGGGCTTCCCAATTGAACGTGCTGTTTGAATTTTCAGAAGATACACTCGAGATCACCGCTCGAGATAATGGTAAAGGTTACGAACAGGACGGCGTGGAAACGGGAGCCGGTTTGCTCAACATGAAGAGTCGTGCGGCAATGATTCATTCGGAAATTTCGATGGAATCTTCTGAAAATACAGGAACTTCTCTATATTTACGGTATCTAAACATGAAAAACCTCCCATGAATCGTTCGATCATCATTGTTGATGACCATAGACTTTTTGCGCAATCATTACGTGGCCTTGTAAATTCTCTGGATGGATTTGAGGTGACTGCCGCTTATAAAAACGGTTCTGAACTTGTAGGATATCTTGGCAATGGGGTTGAGCTTCCCGAGATCATTCTTCTGGACATGCGTATGCCGGTGATGGATGGCATGCAAACCATGCAGTGGCTGAAGCAGCACCATCCCGAGCAAAAGGTACTGGCCCTCACCGTAGATCAGGAAGAAAACACCATTATTAAAATGCTGAAACTGGGCTGTCGCGGGTATCTTCTGAAAGATATTGATCCAGATGAATTCGAAGAAGCGCTGAAAGCCGTGGCAGAAGAAGGTTATTATACCAACAGAACGATTTCAGATGCCCTGAGTTCTTCAGCCAGCCATAAAAAGAACCAGGAGGAGCTCTCTGCCCGGGAAACCGAATTCCTGGGGCATGCCTGCAGTGAACTCACCTATAAGCAGATCGCTGAACAAATGCATTTGAGCCCTAAGACAATTGATGGTTACCGGGAAAGCCTATTTTCCAAGCTTCGGGTACGTTCTCGCGTAGGCCTTGTGATCTATGCCATCAAGGAAGGTATTCATCAAATTTGACATTTTTATAGCATTTTCAATTTCTAAATTCACCGGAATCTCTTGTATCTTCGTGCTATGATAGATTCAGCAAAAATTGAGCTTCGTAACCTGCAGGTGCAGGATTATGAAGAATTGAAGGAGTCGATGATCAAAAGTTATCACTCCATGCCGCATGAATACTGGACCAAAAAGGAGATTAAAACGCTTATTCGCAAATTTCCTGAAGGTCAGCTATGCATCGAGATCGATAATAAGATCGCGGGCTGCGCGCTTTCGATCATCGTGGATTATGACAAGTTTGACGATAATCATGATTATGATTCGATCATTGGCGGTGAAAATTTCTCTACTCATACTGCGAATGGAAATGTGCTCTACGGAATTGATGTGTTCATTCATCCCGAATACCGTGGAATGCGTTTGGGACGACGGCTTTATGAGGCTCGTAAGGAATTATGTGAGCATCTGAACCTGAAATCGATCATCTTCGGCGGAAGGATTCCCAATTATTCCAAATTTGCTTCGGAACTTACCCCAAAACAATATATCGATAAGGTGAAATTGCAGGAGATTCATGATCCGGTTCTGTCATTTCAGCTTTCGAACGACTTCCACGTCAAAAAAGTGATCAAAGGTTATCTTTCCGGAGACCACGAAAGTAAGGAGTTTGCCACATTGATGGAGTGGAACAATATTTACTATACGAAATCTGGAAACCTGGTGAAATCTACCAAAACCGTGGTTCGGCTTGGTTTGGTGCAGTGGCAAATGCGTTTGTTCAAGAACTATGAAGCCCTGGTTTCGCAGATCGAATTTTTCGTGGATACCATCAGTAGCTATCAAAGCGATTTCGTACTGTTCCCGGAATTGTTCAATGCGCCTTTAATGGCTGAGTTCAACCACCTGAATGAGGCAGAAGCCATCCGCGGACTCTCAGAATACACCGATCGATTGCTGGAAACTTTCCGCGAATTCGCGATCAACTATAATATTAATATCATCACCGGGAGCATGCCGCAGGCTGTTGGGGACCATATGTACAATGTAGGTTTTCTGTGTCGGCGCGACGGTAGCTACGAGCGATTTGAGAAAATTCACATTACCCCGGCTGAGGAGTCGGCATGGGGTATGAAAGGCGGGAACCAGGTTCAGACCTTTGATACCGATTGCGGGAAAATTGGAGTGTTGATCTGTTATGACGTTGAATTCCCGGAACTGCCCCGAATCCTGAAAGATCAGGGAATGAATATCCTGTTCGTCCCATTTATGACCGATACGCAAAATGGGTATTCCCGGGTAAAGATCTGTGCACAGGCTCGTGCCGTGGAAAACGAATGCTACGTGGCTATTGCCGGTTCGGTAGGAAACCTTCCTAGGGTGGCAAATATGGATATTCAATATGCCCAGAGCGCCGTGTTGACGCCTTCAGATTTTGCTTTCCCAGTAAACGGGATCAAGGCTGAAGCGACGCCCAATACGGAAAGTACCCTGCTCGTGGATGTGGACCTGGACCTACTGAAGGAATTGCACAATTTCGGAAGTGTTCGCAATTTGAAAGATCGTCGTAAAGACCTGTATTCTCTGAAGCTCAGGAAGAAAAATAAAAGTTAAAGTAGATTTCAGGAAATGTTTTCTTAGATTTGAGTGAATGATTAAGATCAACCAAAATATTATCGCTACTGTAATTGTGGTCATTTCTATTATTAGAAACCGACCCTGACAGATGCATAATATTTTAAAGTACTAAAGCCATCTGTAAAGATGGCTTTTTTTATGCGCTCAGGCGAGGATATACCCGAAAATTGACTTTCTGCAAAAGTTTTGACTGTCGTAATCAAAATAATTGTAAATAACTGAAAAACAGTTATTTGAACTCTTATTAAACGTTTCGACTGTAAGTAAGCCTCCTGATGCTAAGAATTGGAAAGTTTAACAACTGGTACTTTTAAGTGCTGGAACCTAAAAATGTTTTGATGAGTAATAAATTCAGCAAAGTAATAACTCAAAGTGATTCTCAACCGGCATCCCAGGCGATGCTTCACGCCATTGGACTAACCAAAGAAGATTTTCAAAAACCATTTGTTGGAATTGCCAGCACTGGTTATGAGGGAAATCCCTGTAATATGCATTTGAACGATCTGGCTAAAGACGTAAAAAAAGGCACGGAGCAAGCCGGACTTGTGGGACTAATTTTCAATACGATTGGCGTAAGTGATGGGATTTCCATGGGAACTCCGGGAATGCGCTACTCTCTTCCTTCAAGAGATATCATTGCTGATTCTATGGAAACCGTGGTTAGCGCCATGTCTTATGACGGGCTGGTAACCGTAGTTGGATGCGATAAGAACATGCCGGGTGCTCTGATGGCACAACTGCGCTTGAATCGCCCATCAATATTGGTGTATGGAGGAACGATCGCTTCCGGTTGTCATAATGGGAAAAAACTGGATGTCGTTTCGGCTTTTGAAGCTTGGGGCTCGAAAGTAGCCGGCGACATCGATGAAAAAGAATACCAGGCAGTTATTCAGAAGGCGTGTCCTGGTGCCGGAGCCTGTGGTGGAATGTATACCGCCAACACTATGGCTTCAGCAATTGAAGCTTTGGGAATGAGTTTGCCTTATAATTCTTCAAATCCCGCTGTAGGTCCCGAAAAAGCAGAAGAAAGCACGAAGGCCGGGGAAGCGATGAAATTGCTTCTGAAAAAAGATATTAAACCCCGCGATATCGTGACCAGGAAATCCCTGGAAAATGCGATCAGGTTACTGACCGTTTTGGGCGGGTCCACCAATGCGGTACTGCATTTCCTGGCGATCGCCAAAGCGGCGCAGGTCGATTTCGGCCTTAAGGAATTCCAGCAGGTTTGTGACAATACGCCGTTTTTGGCAGATTTGAAACCAAGTGGGAAATACGCGATGGAAGATGTACATAGAATTGGCGGAATTCCTGCGGTTATGAAATATATGCTTCAGAATGATATGCTGCACGGTGATTGTCTAACGGTTACCGGAAAGACGCTGGCGGAAAACCTGGCTGAGGTTCCGGAGATGGAAGAAGGGCAGGACGTCATCCGCCCGCTGGATAACCCGATCAAAAAGACCGGTCATATTCGCATTTTATACGGAAATCTTGCAGAAGAAGGTTCCGTAGCGAAGATTACCGGAAAAGAAGGCCTGGAATTTACCGGAAAAGCCCGTGTTTTCAACGGTGAATATGATGCGAATGACGGCATTAGTTCCGGGAAAGTGAAAAAAGGAGATGTGGTGGTTATTCGGTATGAAGGGCCAAAAGGTGGTCCCGGAATGCCTGAAATGCTGAAACCTACTTCTGCCATTATGGGTGCAGGGCTTGGAAAAGATGTAGCCCTGATCACAGACGGTCGGTTTTCAGGAGGAACACATGGGTTTGTGGTAGGACACATTACTCCTGAAGCGCAGGAGGGCGGACTTTTAGCCTTATTGAAGGATGGCGATGAAATAACAATCAATGCGGAAACCAATACCATCGATGTAGCACTTTCCGAAGAAGAAATAGCAGAAAGAAGAAAAAGCTGGCAGCCGCCTGCACTTAAAAAACAAAGCGGTGTTCTTTATAAATATGCCAGAACGGTGGCTTCAGCCTCACAGGGTTGCGTGACCGATGAATTTTAATACGTGGAACTATGGAAGTAAAAACAGCAAGTTTTGAGAAAAAGGAGACGGAAAAAGTAACAGTTTCGGGAGCTGAAGCGGTTATCAAATGTCTGCTTGAGGAAGGCGTCGATACCATCTACGGTTATCCCGGAGGTGCGATCATGCCTGTCTACGATGAATTGTTCAAATACCAGGACAAGCTTCATCATGTACTCACGAGACACGAGCAGGGTGCAACGCACGCTGCGCAGGGTTACGCACGAGTCTCGGGAAGGGTCGGCGTTGCTGTGGCTACTTCAGGTCCCGGGGCTACCAACCTCGTAACAGGGATTGCCGATGCCATGATCGATTCCACTCCAATGGTTTGTATTACCGGGCAGGTAGGCTCTCATTTGCTGGGAAGTGATGCTTTCCAGGAAACCGATATTGTGGGTATTTCCACCCCCATTACCAAGTGGAATTACCAGATCACCCGCGCCGAAGAAATTCCGGAAGTGATGGCTAAGGCATTTTATATCGCCAGGTCAGGAAGACCAGGGCCAGTTTTGGTAGATATTACCAAAGACGCGCAGTTTGCCTCACTGGATTTCAGCTATAAAAAATGTTCAGGGATCAGGAGCTATAAACCCGTTCCCGAAGTAAATCTTCTTCAGGTAGAACGCGCTGCGGAAGTAATCAATAATGCCAAAAAACCCATGATCGTGTGGGGTCAGGGAGTTATCCTGGGTCATGCGGAAGATTTGCTCAAGAAAGTAGTTGAAAAAGCCGGAATTCCGGCGGCCTGGACCATTTTGGGCCTTTCCGCACTGGAAACTGAACATCCGCTGAATGTAGGAATGGTTGGGATGCATGGAAATTACGCACCCAATGTTTTGACCAATGAGTGCGATGTGTTGATCGCCATCGGGATGCGTTTCGATGACCGGGTTACCGGTAACCTGGAGACTTATGCCAAGCAGGCAAAAGTGGTTCATTTTGAGATCGACCCGGCGGAAGTCAATAAAAATGTGACAGCCGATTATCCGGTTCTGGGAGACGTTAAAGAAACTCTGAAAGTGCTTTTGGAACTGCTGAATGAAAATGACCATTCTCAGTGGCACAATCAGTTTAAAGAATTATATAAAGAGGAATATAAAAAAGTCATCAGTCACAATCTGGATGTTTCCAAGCCAGATATTCATATGGCTGAGGTGATTCGCGAAATCAACAAAATGTCTAAAGGTGATGCGGTGATCGTTTCAGATGTAGGGCAACACCAGATGAAGGCCTGTCGGTACGGTAAATTCAACCAGACGCGGAGCAATGTGACTTCCGGAGGTTTGGGAACCATGGGGTTTGCGCTTCCGGCGGCAATCGGAGCCAAAATGGCTGCTCCGGAAAGAGAAGTGGTAGCAGTGATCGGCGATGGCGGTTACCAGATGACCATCCAGGAACTGGGAACAATTTTTCAAACTAAGGTACCGGTGAAAATTGTGGTTTTAAATAACGGTTTTCTCGGAATGGTTCGCCAGTGGCAGCAGTTGTTCTTTGATAAAAGATATGCTTCTACTGAAATGGTTAACCCAGATTTTGTGACGATCGCCAAGGGATATCATATTAAAACCTGCCGCGTGACCGAAAGAGCTGAACTGGCAGCTGCGGTCAAAGAAATGATGGAAAGCGATGAGGCTTTCTTCCTTGAAGTAAAAGTTGAACAGGAAGAGAACGTGTTCCCAATGGTTCCAACCGGGGCATCAGTATCAGACATATTATTGGAATAATGGAAAAGAAGAATTTTACCGTATCGATATACACCGAAAATAATTTGGGTCTTTTGAGCCGTATCGCGGCGATCTTCCTGAAAAGACATATCAATATTGAAAGTATTACAGCGTCGCCCAGTGAGGTGACCGAGGTGATGCGCTTTATCATTATTGTAAATGTGACCGAAGAGCAGATCAAAAAGATCGTGGGCCAGATCGAAAAGCAAATCGAGGTGATCCGTGCTTTTTATCATACTACGGAAGAAACCATATACCAGGAAACCGCGCTTTATAAGATCAAATCTGAAGAATTCCTGAATGATCACAACATTCAGGATTTTATTAAGGAAACCAACGCGCGTATTGTAACCGTGACCAAAGAGTTTTTCGTGGTGGAAAAAACCGGCAAACACCGGGAGATCAATCAGCTTTACGAAACTTTAAAACCTTATGGTTTGATGCAGTTCGTTCGCTCCGGCACCATTGCCGTGACCAAGAACGAAATGCCCATTTCAGAAATATTAGAAAAATTTAATACTACAAATTCATTATCATGACGAACTATTTTAACAGTCTTTCTTTACGCGATCAATTAGCCCAGCTGGGAACCTGCCGTTTCATGGAGCTGGATGAGTTCAGCGACGGAGTGGCTGCTTTAAAAGGAAAGAAAATAGTTATCGTGGGCTGTGGCGCCCAGGGACTTAACCAGGGTCTGAACATGCGGGACAGCGGTTTGGACATTTCTTATGCGCTTCGCGAAGGAGCTATTCAAGAGAAGAGACAATCCTGGAAAAACGCTACTGAAAATAATTTTACTGTTGGTACATACGAGGAATTGCTTCCGGAGGCAGACCTGGTCATCAATCTTACGCCAGATAAACAACACACCCCGGTGATCAGTTCTATTATGCCACATATCAAAAAAGATGCAGTGCTATCTTATTCTCACGGTTTTAATATCGTGGAAGAAGGTATGCAGATTCGTGAGGATATCACCGTGATCATGGTGGCGCCAAAATGTCCCGGTTCAGAAGTTCGTGAAGAATATAAAAGAGGTTTTGGGGTCCCAACGCTGATTGCTGTGCATCCTGAAAACGATCCTCAGGGGATTGGTCTGGATTGGGCGAAAGCCTATGCATTTGCTACCGGAGGTCATAAAGCGGGAGTGCTTCAGTCTTCTTTTGTAGCCGAAGTGAAATCTGATCTTATGGGTGAGCAAACCATTCTCTGTGGAATGTTGCAAACCGGTTCGATCTTGACTTTTGACAAAATGGTGGCTGAAGGAGTAGAGCCGAAATATGCTTCCAAGCTTATTCAGTATGGTTGGGAAACGATTACGGAAGCTTTGAAACATGGTGGAATCACAACGATGATGGATCGTTTGTCAAATCCAGCTAAACTTCGCGCTTTTAAAATTTCAGAAGAATTGAAGGAACAGATGCGTCCGCTTTTTCAGAAGCACATGGATGATATTATTTCAGGAGCATTCAGTTCCAGGATGATGACCGACTGGAAAAATGATGATAAGGAATTGCTGACGTGGCGTGCAGAAACAGAAAATACCGCCTTTGAACAAACCGAAGCAACTTCCGAAGAAATTAAGGAACAGGAATATTTTGATAAAGGTGTCCTGATGGTTGCCATGGTAAAAGCGGGTGTGGAACTGGCTTTTGAGACAATGGTCGAAGCAGGAATTATCGCAGAATCGGCTTATTACGAGTCACTGCATGAAACTCCGCTGATCGCCAACACTATTGCCAGAAAGAAACTGTTTGAAATGAACCGTGTGATCTCTGATACTGCGGAATATGGCTGTTATTTATTTGATCATGCAGCCAAACCTCTGATCAAGGATTACGTCAATGGGCTGGAGCCTGAAGTTGCCGGAAAGACTTTTGGCGATGGATATAATGGAGTGGACAATCAGGAATTGATCGCGGTGAACGATGCTATTAGGAACCATCCGGTCGAGAAAGTGGGTGGTGTGCTGAGACAGGCGATGACCGCAATGAAGAAAATACATGCTTAATGAGTTTATTGCAGAAGGATATTTATAGACCAGATTTAAAAGATGTAAAGAAAGCGGCCGAGCGTATTTCCAAAGTAGTGGTGAATACGCCTCTGGCCGATTCTTTTACGTACAGCGCTAAATATGACGCCCGTATTTTATTTAAAAGAGAGGATCTGCAGCAGGTTCGTTCCTATAAAATTCGTGGTGCGTATAACAAAATATCCAGTCTGCCACAGGAACAACTTAAAAAAGGTGTGATTTGTGCCAGTGCGGGAAATCATGCCCAGGGAGTTGCTTTCGCCTGTAATAAATTAAAAACAAAAGGTGTTATTTACATGCCAATTACTACGCCCAGGCAGAAGGTCGAACAGACAAATATGTTTGGTGGGGAATGGGTTGAAGTGGTGCTAAAAGGTGACACTTTTGACGATTCTTATAAAAATGCTATCAAGCACGGTGAGAAGTTTGGCCAGGTTTTTATCCATCCGTTTGATGATGAAAAAGTGATCGAGGGACAGGCAACGATCGGGATGGAAATTCTGGAACAGGCTGATGGCCCGATAGATTATGTTTTTGCACCATTTGGTGGCGGCGGATTGCTGGCTGGATTGTCTTCCGTATTTAAACAGCTGAGTCCGAATACCAAGATTATTGGTGTAGAGCCGGAAGGAGCGCCATCCATGCTTTCTTCCATGAAAGCCGGAAAAGTGATTGAACTGAAAACGATAGAGCGCTTCGTTGATGGAGCAGCCGTTCAGAAAGTAGGTTCCAGGAATTTTGAGATCTGTAAAGAAAATCTGGATGCAATGATCACTGTTCCGGAGGGGAAAATTTGCCAGACGATTCTGGATCTTTATAACAAAGACGCAATCGTGGTGGAACCTGCCGGAGCGATGGCAATCTCAGCTTTAGATTCTTATGCGGAAGATTTAAAAGGGAAAACCGCAGTCTGTATTGTAAGTGGAAGCAATAACGACATTACCCGAACTGCTGAGATCAAAGAACGAGCTTTATTATATGCAGGGATCAAACATTATTTCATTATCAGTTTCCCACAAAGGGCAGGAGCTTTACGAGAATTCGTGGATAAAGTTCTGGGACCAAACGATGATATTACCCATTTTGAATATTCTAAAAAACATCATCGTGAAAACGGACCCGCTGTGGTGGGAATAGAATTGAACGATCCGGCTGACTTTGAGCCGCTGGTTGCCAGGATGAAAAAGAAGAACTTTTTTGGGGAATATCTCAATGATAAACCGAATTTATTTCAATTTTTAGTATAAAAATCTTGTTAAATCAAATTATTATGTACTTTTACTTTATGATTCTGAGACAAATAATATTGCAATCATATCACTTTAGGCCGCGCCGCAGTTAATCACGCGCCTAATTCTTCATTTTTATAATATTATTTGATCTTTATTTTGAACATTTTTTCCAGCATATTATTTAAGATTTTTATCAGTGTTTTCACTGATATTTCTCCTATGCGCCGCTTTCCCCGCCGCACGTAAGTGCGTGTATTCTATTATGGAACTTAGGTGAGTCCGGTTCCCCCTTCGAAAGATCAAAATCAAAATTATTTAAAAACTAAAATTTCTTAGCAAATGAAAATTGTCATTGCTAATAAATCTCATGCTTCTTACGCAGAAGAAATCTGCACTACTATTGAAGAATCGGCCAAGGTTCGCGGTACTGGTATCGCACGTCGAACTCCCGAATATGTCATTAGTAAAATGGAAAAAGGCAATGCAGTGATCGCCCTGGATGGCGAGAAATTTGCCGGTTTCTGTTATATCGAAACATGGAGTCATGAGAAATATGTGGCAAACTCAGGTTTGATCGTGCATCCGGATTATCGGCAGCATGGCCTGGCAAAAGACATCAAAAAGGTCATTTTCAAACATTCCCGCGAAAAGTATCCCAATGCAAAAATCTTCGGGATTACCACTGGCTTGGCGGTAATGAAGATCAATTACGAGTTGGGTTATCAACCGGTAACTTTTTCTGAATTGACCGATGATGAAGCTTTCTGGAAAGGATGCCAGACCTGTAAGAATTACGACATTCTAACCCGAACCGAGCGAAAAATGTGCTTGTGCACCGGTATGTTGTATGATCCGCAGAAGAAGAAGGAAGCTAAAGAAAAATCAAAGTTAAACGATAAAGCCTTTCACAGGCTCAAAAACATCAAGCAAACACTTTTTTACAAAAAGGAAAAACTTGAAAAAGAATAAATTATGAAGAAAGTCGTAATTGCCTATAGCGGTGGTTTGGACACCAGTTATTGCGCGAAATACCTCTCAGAAGAAGAAAATTTTGAAGTTCATGCGGTAAGCGTGAATACCGGTGGTTTTTCCGAAGAAGAGATCGAAAAGATCGGTTCCAATGCGAAAAAGATCGGAGCGGCAACCTATAAGAATATCGATGCGGTATCTTCGTTTTATAACAAAGTGGTTAAGTATCTCATCTACGGAAACGTTTTAAAGAATAACACCTATCCGCTTTCCGTAAGTGCCGAACGAATCGTACAGGCGCTGGAAATCATCAATTATGCAAAGGAAACCGGGGCTGAATATATCGCCCACGGAAGTACTGGTGCAGGAAATGACCAGGTGCGTTTTGATATGATATTTCAGCTTATTGCTCCAAATATTAAGATTATTACGCCTATCAGAGATAAAAAACTGACTCGCCAGGAAGAAATCGATTACCTGAAATCGAAAGGCGTGGAAATGAACTGGGAAAAAGCCAAATATTCGGTGAACAAAGGGCTTTGGGGAACCAGCGTGGGTGGTGCAGAAACGCTGACCTCTGAAAAACCACTTCCAGAGGAAGCTTATCCTTCCCAGTTAAAAGAAAAAGAGCCACAGCAAATTACCCTTGGATTCACGAAAGGAGAATTCACTTCTTTAAACGGAAAAGAAAATGCTCCGGAAAAGAATATTCAGCTTTTAGAAGAGATTGCGAAGCAATATGCGATCGGGCGTGATATCCATGTGGGCGATACCATAATCGGAATTAAAGGACGCGTTGGATTTGAAGCTGCCGCAGCGCAGATCATTATCAAATCTCATCATTTGTTGGAGAAGCATACCTTGAGCAAATGGCAATTACAGCATAAAGATTACCTGGCGAACTGGTATGGTACACATTTGCATGAAGGCCAGTATTTGGAACCGGTCATGCGTGATCTGGAAGCCTTTTTGGAAAGTTCCCAGAAGCAGGTAACCGGTGAGGTTTATGTGAGTTTGCATCCTTATCGTTTCCAGTTAGACGGAATAAGATCAGATTTTGATTTGATGAATTCCGGTTTCGGAAAATACGGGGAAGAGAACAATGCCTGGACGGCAGATGATGCTAAAGGATTTATCAAGATACTTTCCAATTCCGGGAAGATCTATCAATATGTAAAAGAAAAAGGATGATCAAGGCGGGAATTATTGGAGGCGCAGGATACACAGCCGGTGAGCTGATCAGGATTTTGCTGAATCATCCTGAAGCCGAAATTGACTTTGTTTACAGTACTTCACAACCGGGAAAACCTGTTTCGACCATTCATCAGGATCTCGCCGGTGAAACCGAGATTACATTTACCGATTCGATCAATAAGGACGCCGATGTTGTTTTTCTTTGCCTTGGCCACGGAAATTCTAAAAAGTTTTTAGCAGAAAACCACTTTTCTGAAAATACGAAGATCATCGACTTGAGTACCGATTTCAGAATGAATGGTGATCATGATTTTGTTTATGGCTTGCCTGAATTTTTTAAATCTGAAATTTTGTCGGCTAAAAATATCGCAAATCCGGGATGCTTTGCCACCGCCATCAGCCTGGCGATTTTACCGCTGGCTAAATCTGGTGAGATAAAATCTGACTGGCATGTGAATGCGGTTACCGGTGCGACTGGTGCAGGAACTTCCCTTTCAGATACCACGCATTTTACCTGGAGAGACAATAATTTTTCTTCCTATAAATCTTTTGGGCATCAGCATTTGAATGAAATAGGGCAGAGCTTGAAAATGCTGCAACCCGATTTTTCTTCCGAAGTAAATTTTATTCCGAACAGGGGGAATTTTTCCCGCGGAATTCATGCTACGGCTTATACCGAATATAATGGAAGCCTTGAAGACGCAAAAAAGCTTTATTCAGAAGTTTATTCTGAAGCACCCTTTACCCATTTAGTGGAAGATATCCATTTGAAACAGGTGGTGAATACCAATAAATGCCTTCTGAAACTGGAGAAATTCGGAGATAAGCTGCTTGTGACCAGCGTGATCGATAACCTGTTGAAAGGAGCTTCCGGGCAGGCGGTTCAGAATATGAATTTAATATTCGGTTTTCCTGAAGATGCAGGATTGAAATTGAAGGCCAGTTATTTTTAAAAAACAGAATTATGAAAATTGCCATTTTAGGAACCGGGAATCTTGGACTTTCTATCGCGAAAGGTTTAATATTCAGCAATGCTTTTACCAGCCTGTATCTAACCAAAAGAAATGCAGAGGGAATCAAGGATTATGAAGAGTATTCCAAAGTAAAAGTGACGAGCGATAACCGTGAAGCGGTTCAAAACGCAGATATTTTAATTTTTTCCGTTCAGCCAACCCAAATGGAAAGAATACTGGAGGAGATCAAGGATCTTTTAACCGAAAAGCACGTGATCATTTCTACCGTAACCGGATTTAAAATTCCGCGTATCGAGGAAATTGTTGGTGACCAGTTTATCATTCGTTCCATGCCAAATACGGCGATTGCTGTCGGTAAATCGATGACCTGTCTTTGTTCTAACGAAAAAGGGAAAAAGCGAATCGCGATTGCTGAAGCTATTTTCAATCGTTTAGGTACCAGTATCATTATTCCTGAAAATAAAATGCAGGCGGCCACGGTGATTTGTGCCAGCGGGATCGCATTCTGGATGCGTCTCATCCGCGCAACCACTCAGGGAGCTGTCCAACTCGGTTTTGACGCAAAAGACGCGCAGGAGCTTTCTATGCAAACCTGTTTAGGTGCCGCGAGCCTTTTGATCGAATCGGGCAAACATCCGGAAGAGGAAATCGATAAGGTAACTACGCCGCGAGGCTGTACTATTGAGGGACTGAATGAAATGGAGCATAATGGTCTAAGTTCTTCGCTGATCAAGGGACTGCAGGCTTCCTTTAAAAAGATCAATAATATTTCAGAAAAATAATATGGAGTTATTTGATGTTTATCCGTTATACGATATCACACCGGTGAAAGGTGAAGGTTGCTATGTGTATGATGAAAACGGAACAAAATACCTGGATCTGTATGGCGGTCACGCGGTGATTTCCATAGGGCATTCCCATCCAGAATATGTAAAGGCAATTTCAGACCAGGTTTCAAGACTTGGATTTTACAGTAATTCTATCAAAAACCTGATGCAACAAGAACTGGCCGATAAATTGGAAAAATTGGCCGGAATTGAGAATTATCAGTTGTTTTTGTGCAATTCGGGAGCTGAAGCGAATGAAAATGCCTTAAAGGTTGCCTCCTTTGAAACAGGAAAAAGCAAGATCATTTATTTCGATAATGCTTTCCACGGAAGAACTTCCGGGGTTGTTGCCGTTACCGATAATGAATCGATCAAAGCACCTTTTAACAAAGATCATCATGTGGTAAAATTGCCTTTTGGAGATGCTGAAGCTTTGACCGAAGCCATGCAGGAAGGTGACGTAGCCGCAATCATTTTTGAAATAATTCAGGGTGTAGGCGGTTTGGATGAAGCTGAAACCGCTTTTTATAAAAAAGCCGAAAAGTTATGTGAAAATTACGGTGCCATACTGATCGCTGATGAAGTGCAGGCTGGTTATGGAAGAACTGGTGATTTTTTCGCATTTCAGAAGCATGGCATCAGACCTGATATCATTTCCATCGCGAAAGGAATGGGAAATGGCTTTCCTATTGGCGGAGTTTTGATCGATAATAACATCAAAGCAAAATATGGAATGCTGGGAACGACTTTCGGCGGAAATCACCTGGCCTGCGCAGCTGGGATTTCAGTTTTAGATGTCATTGAAAAAGAGAACCTGATCGAGAACGCATCAGAACTTTCAGAATATATTCAGCAGAAAGCCAAAGAGATTCCGCAGATCAAAAAAGTTAAAGGCCGCGGACTCATGATCGGTCTGGAATTCGATTTTGAAGTAGCTGCTTTAAGAAAAGACCTGCTTTTCAATTACCAGATCTTCACAGGAGCTGCGAGCAATAAAAAACTGCTGCGAATTCTTCCGCCATTGAACATTCAAAAAGAACATTTTGAGGCTTTTTTCAAAGCATTGAAAACGGCTCTCGAAAACCATTAAAGTATAAGATTTTTCATGAAAAATTATTTTTCAACTCACGATATTCAAAATATTCAGGAACTGATTAACCAGGCATTAGAACTGAAAAAAAGCAATACCAGCCTGGAACTTGGAAAGGGAAAAACCCTTGGATTGTTATTTTTTAATCCGAGCCTTCGTACGCGTCTAAGCACCGAAAAAGCCGGGAAGCTACTTGGGATGGATGTGATGACGATGAATGCAGGAAAAGATGGATGGGCGCTGGAATTTGAAGATGGAGCGATCATGAATTCAGATAAAGCTGAACACATTAAAGAAGCTGCCGGGGTACTTTCTCAATACTGTGACATCATAGGCGTTCGTGCTTTTCCTGAACTGATTGATCGCGATAAAGATGAAGAAGAACAGGTTTTAAAGAGTTTTCAGAAATATGCCAGTGTTCCGGTAATTAACCTTGAAAGCGCTACCGGTCACCCTTTACAGGCATTGACCGATGCGATAACGATCACAGAGCTGAAGGACAAACCAAAACCAAAAGTGGTACTTACCTGGGCGCCGCATACCAAGGCATTACCACAATCGGTCCCGAATTCTTTTGCCGAGATCATGCAGAAGATCGATGTTGACTTTGTGATCACCAATCCAAAAGGATACGATCTGAATCCGAAAGTAACCGGTGATGTTAAAGTGATCCATGACCAGGAAGAAGCCTTGAAAGATGCCGATTTTGTGTATGTGAAGAACTGGAGTAGTTATGAAAACTACGGAAAAGTATTGTCTACGGAAAAAGACTGGACCTTCAATCAGCAGAAATTAAAACATACCAATAACGCGAAGGTGATGCATTGTTTGCCAGTTCGTAGAAACGTGGTGATCGCAGATGATGTTTTAGATAGTCCGAATGCTGTGGTTCTGCAACAAGCTGGAAACAGGACTTTTGCAGCGCAGGCTGTGATGAAACGAATTCTGGAAAATCTTGATTAAATGAAACAGCTGAAGGTCATAAAAATAGGAGGGAAGCTCATTGAAGATGAGGGAAAACTTGCAGATTTTCTGAATGATTTCGCCAAATTGAAAGGACCAAAAATCCTGGTTCATGGCGGTGGAAACATGGCAACCGAAATCGCCGGAAAACTAGGTTATGAAACCAAAATGGTTGATGGCAGGAGAATTACCGATGAAAATTCTATGGCAGTGATTACCATGGTTTATGGTGGATTGATAAATAAGAATATCGTCGCCAAACTTCAGAATAGAAATGTGAATGCTATTGGGTTATGTGGTGCCGATGGAAAAGCCATTGTATCTAAAAAACGTCCTGTAAAAGAAATCGACTTCGGATTCGTGGGGGATATTGAAAATATCAATTCAGAATTTATTCTGAATCTCTTGGAGCAAGGTATCACGCCGGTTTTTTCCGCAATTTCTTATAGCGAAACCGGGGAGTTGTTCAATACAAATGCTGATTCTGTAGCTTCGGAAATTGCTGTGGCGATGAGTAAGGAAATGGAAACGGAGCTGCTATATTGTTTTGAAAAGAAAGGTGTTCTGGCGGATATCGATAATGAAACTTCGATCATTGAGAAGATTGATGCAGAGGAATATCAGAGCTTACTCGAGCAGAAGGTCATCAGCGACGGAATGCTGCCCAAACTACATAATTGTTTCCAGGCAATAGAGAAAGGTGTACAAACTGTAAGATTAGGCGATATGCATTTACTTCGACCAGAATCCAAACATACCAAAATACTAAGTTCATGAAATTAGAAGAATTACAGCAGAAAGCTAATGAATTGCTGAAAGATTTGATTCAGACCCAATCCTTTTCCGGTGAAGAAGAACACACAGCACAACTGCTTGAAAACTGGATGCAGGACTTCGGAATTCAATATGAAAGACATTTGAACAATGTTTGGGCAAAAAACGATCATTTTGATGATTCAAAACCCACCTTGTTACTCAATTCCCATCACGATACGGTCCGTCCCAATAAAGGTTATACTCGCGACCCTTTTAAAGCGGAAATAATCGACGGGAAATTATTCGGGCTAGGTAGTAATGATGCCGGGGGCTGTCTGGTTTCCTTACTGGCAACTTTTACCTGGTTTTATCAGTATGATGAGCTGGATTACAACATCATTTTCGCTGGAACTGCGGAAGAGGAGACCAATGGCAAGAACGGGATAGCCTGTATGCTTCCAATTATGCCAAAAATTGATGTGGCAATCGTGGGAGAACCAACGTTGATGAATCTGGCAATTGCTGAAAAAGGACTGGTTGTTTTCGACGCGAAAGTGAAAGGAACACCTTCTCATGCCGCACATCCGAACGATAATAACTGTATTTATAAATCAGCTAAGGCGTTACAATGGTTTGAAAACTTCAGTTTTCCGCAAATTTCCGAAGTTCTTGGAGAGGTAAAACTCACCGTCACCCAGATCAAAGCGGGAACCCAGCATAATGTAGTTCCGGCAGATGTAGACCTGGTAATAGACGTTCGGGTAAATGACAAGTATTCCAATGCTGAAGTCGCCGAAATTTTACAAAAACAGGCGCCTGTTGATGAAATTGTACCAAGGTCATTACGCTTAAATTCCTCATCGATTCCAAAGGATCATATTCTGGTGAAAGCCGGGATTGAACTAGGCATGGAAACTTACGGATCGCCTACACTTTCAGATCAGGCAATGCTCAGTTGTCCGTCGCTTAAATTAGGGCCGGGCGATTCAACCAGATCACATTCCGCAGATGAATTCATTTATGTGAAAGAGATCGAGGAAGGCATTGAAAAATATATCAAACTGCTTGAAAAAGCATTAGAGAGGTAACTTTTATAAGCTTCGACAGACTCAGTTAAACAATAAAATTACGTCAGGCTGAATTTATTAAACTAGTTCAGGATGGCTCTGACTAAAACCAAAAAATTATGAAACTCTGGGATAAAGGTATTTCCATAGATAAAAAGATCGAAAAGTTTACGGTTGGTAATGATCGTGAACTGGATATGTTTCTGGCAGAATATGATCTAACGGCTTCGGAAGCGCATGCTAAAATGCTTGGGAAAGTCGGGATACTTTCTGAAAAAGAAGTTGAAGATCTTGTGGCTGAAATTGATAATCTGAAACAACAGCTGCAAAATGGCAATTTTGTGATCGAAAAGGATTTTGAAGATGTTCATTCCAAGATCGAATATGAACTGACTCAAATACTGGGTTACACCGGGAAAAAGATTCATACTGCACGTTCCCGAAATGACCAGGTTCTTGTTGCGATGCAATTATATTTTAAGGACAATTTGCAGGAGATCATCGCAAAAACCAAAAACCTGATCAGCATTCTTTTGGATCTTGCTGAAGAACATAAGGAAAAGGTTCTTCCGGGATATACGCATTTACAGGTTGCGATGCCGTCTTCTTTTGGACTATGGTTTTCGGCTTATGCTGAAATCCTGATCGACGATTTGTATTTACTGGAAGCCGGGATGAAGGTGGTAGATCAGAATCCGCTTGGTTCGGCTGCAGGTTATGGCTCATCTTTTCCTATTGACAGGCAATTCACGACAGACGAACTTGGGTTTGCTACACTGAAATACAATGTTGTTGCGGCACAAATGAGCCGTGGGAAGTGTGAGCGAACTGTGACCTCTAATATTACTTCTATAGCCAATACCTTATCGCGATTTGCGATGGATATCTGCCTGTATATGAGCCAGAATTTCAGTTTTATCTCTTTTCCTGATGAGTTAACGACCGGTTCGAGCATCATGCCGCATAAGAAGAACCCGGATGTTTTTGAATTGATTAGAGGAAAATGCAATAAACTTCAGTCAATTTCCAATGAAATGATCCTGATCACCAATAACCTGCCTAGTGGTTATCACCGAGATTATCAGCTTATAAAAGAGAACAGTATTTATTCCGTAGAAAATATGAAAGAGATTCTGGATATTTTCTCCCATTCCATCGCCCAGATCGAAGTAAATGACATAAGCCTTTCCGACGAAAAATATAAATACCTCTTTACAGTTGACAGTATTAATGACCTTGTAATGCAGGGTCAGTCGTTTCGTGATGCTTATAAGGAGATAGGGGGGCAGGTTCAGAATAATACCTATGAGCCTGTTGCGCTAAAGGAGCATACACATTTGGGGAGTAAGGACAACCTCGCCCTGGAAGAGATTCGGAAAAAGATGTCATAAAAAAACCTCCTGAAAGTCCGAAGACAATCAGGAGGTCAAAACATAAATGAACAAAATTTAAATTATCGTCATTTGCCCAAAATTGAGATTTTCGTTGTTGATCATGTGATTTTCCGTATCACTGATCACACTTTCCAAAAAGTCTCCAACTTTAGACGTTGAATAATGATTGTCTTTATTAATATCTGGAGTACACACATTTAGTGCTATACTCATTTCCACTGCTTTGCGAATTGATAGGGCTTCAGCATTCAATCCAAAATTTTCCAGCAACATAGCCGCCGAAAGAATGGATGCTACCGGGTTTGCAATTCCTTTTCCGGCCGCTTGCGGATAAGAACCGTGAATCGGCTCGAATAAAGCTACTTCAGCTCCTACGGAAGCAGATTCTAACAATCCGATACTTCCTCCAATCACACTGGCTTCATCTGAAATGATATCTCCGAACATATTTTCAGTAAGGATCACATCAAACTGTTTCGGATTTAAGATCATCTGCATCGCAGCGTTGTCTACAAAAAGAAAATCCAGGTCGATTTCAGGAAACTCCTTTTCAGCAAGAGTTGTCACGGTTTTGCGCCACAAACGGGAGGTTTCCAGAACGTTGGCTTTGTCTACCAGCGTCACTTTTTTACCTCTGGTTTTTGCAGCCTCGAAAGCCAGGCGCGCAATGCGCTCAATTTCAGTTACAGAATAGGTGCAAAGATCTGATGCAGTCTGCCCATCTTTACTGGTGCTTTTTTCACCAAAGTAGATTCCTCCTGTCAATTCCCGAAAAATGACCATATCGGCACCTTTAATATTTTCAGCTTTTAATGGAGAACGGTCAATTAGCGCATCGTAAGCCTTGACCGGCCTGATATTGGCAAATAAGCCCAGTTCTTTCCTTAATTTCAATAAACCCTGTTCCGGTCGCACTTTTGCGGAAGGATCGTTGTCGTATTTTGGATCTCCAATTGCCCCGAAAAGTACAGCATCAGAATTCTTACATAATTCCAAAGTGGCATCCGGCAGCGGATTCCCCAACAAATCTATTGCTGCCGCACCGACCACAGCTTCTTCAAAATAGAAATCATGATCAAATCGATCTGCTACGGCTGTCAACACTTTTACTGATTGCTGTACGATTTCAGGACCAATCCCGTCTCCGGGAAGAACAGCTATATTCAACTTCATTCTAGTAGGGTTTTAAACAGTTTTTTCCAGCTTTTCAGAGCTGCTTTTTTCTTTTTCATAATTCTTTATAGCATCCAGTTTGCTCACCAGGAAGTCGATATCGTCGTACCCATTGATCAAACAGGTTTTTTTATAAGGGTCAATTTTAAAGGATTCTTTTTCACCGGTTCCGGTAATTTCGATCTCTTGGTTCTCAAGGTCTACCTTAATTTCTTCGGAAGGATTTGCCGTCACCGCAGTAAATATATCCTGAAGAAAATCTTCGCTCACCTGTACCGGTAAAAGTCCATTATTCAGGGCATTTCCTTTAAAGATATCCGCGAAATAGCTCGAAACCACTACCTTAAAGCCATATCCTTTGATCGCCCAGGCGGCGTGTTCCCTGCTGGAACCACAGCCAAAGTTATTTCCTGCAACCAGAATGGAGCCTTTATAAGTTGGATCGTTCAAAGCAAATTCTTCATTTACTGAACCGTCTTTGTTGAATCTCCAGTCCCGGAAAAGATTATCACCAAATCCGGCTTTATCGGTAGCCTTTAGAAATCGAGCAGGAATGATCTGATCGGTATCCACATTTTCCATGTCTAAAGGCACGACTGTATCTGTAAGTGTTGTAAACTTTTCCATTTTAATTCAGGCTTTTGGTAAAATCAACAAGTTTTCCTGCAACGGCTGTCGCAGCAGCAGTTAACGGACTTGCCAAAATGGTTCTGGAACCCTGTCCCTGTCTTCCTTCAAAATTTCGGTTGCTGGTTGATACACAATATTCACCTTCCGGAATTTTATCATCGTTCATAGCCAAACAAGCTGAGCAACCCGGTTGTCTTAGTGTAAATCCTGCTTCTTCAAAAACCTTATCCAGGCCTTCTTCTTTGATCTGCGTGGCAACCTGCCTTGATCCAGGAACGATCAAAGCGTTCACATTTTCAGCTTTTTGTTTTCCTTTTATATAAGATGCAGCTACTCGGAAATCTTCAATTCGAGAATTGGTACAACTTCCTATAAAAACCCAGTTTATGGTTTTATCGATCAGAATTTCTCCCGGCTTAAAATTCATGTAAGCCAGTGCTTTTGAGTCACTTTTATTTCCTTCTAACGGAATGGATCCTGTTAGTTTGATTCCCATTCCAGGATTGGTTCCGTAAGTGATCATTGGTTCAATATCTTCTGCATCAAAAGAGTATTCCTGATCAAATTCTGCATCTTCATCGGTCTTTAATGTCTTCCAGTAAGAAACCTGTTTTTCGAATTGTTCCCCTTTAGGAGCAAACTCGCGACCTTTAACATACTCAAAAGTAGTTTCATCAGGAGCGATAAGTCCGCCACGCGCACCCATTTCGATACTCATATTACAAACGGTCATACGACCTTCCATAGACATTTCTTCAAATACATTTCCGGCATATTCACAGAAATATCCGGTTCCGGAATTGGTTCCAAGCTGGCTGATGATATACAGGATCACGTCCTTTGGAAGCACTCCTTTTTTGAGTTTTCCATTAACATTCACCCGAAGTTTTTTCGGCTTTTCAACCAGTAAACATTGGCTTGCAAAAACCTGGGCAACCTGGCTGGTACCGATACCGAAGGCAATCGTTCCGAATGCGCCGTGAGTTGAAGTGTGACTGTCACCACAAACAATGGTCATTCCAGGTTGGGTAATTCCCAATTCTGGCGCCATCACGTGAACGATCCCATTATAAGGATGGCCGAGGCCATACAGCGTAATATCATTTTCTTCGCAGTTTTGCGAAAGTTCTTTCAATTGTTTTCTTGACAAAAGGTCCTTAACCGGTAAATGCTGATTTTGTGTAGGCGTATTATGATCGGCCGTGGCCACGATCTGATCTGGTCTGGCCACAGGAATTTTTCGCTCCTTCAATTCATTAAAAGCCTGCGGACTCGTTACTTCGTGTATCAGATGTTTATCGATGTACAAAATATCCGGACCGTCAGGAATACTTTCAACTACATGAGCATCCCAAATTTTATCAAATAATGTCTTTTTCATTAAGCTATAGCTCTTGCATTTTTACGATAGATCTCCATGATTGTATGGATATCGGTATCGGCAACTTCTTTTTTCTGATCTGCGAAATTCAAGAATTCGTGGTAAACCACGTCCAATTCCAATTTCGTTAGGTTATAACCCATTTTCTTGGCTTTGTACGCTAAAGCGGCACGACCACTACGGGCTGTTAAAACAATAGCCGACTCGGTAACCCCTACGTCGGCTGGATCTATGATTTCGTATGTTTCTCTGTTCTTTATGACGCCATCCTGGTGAATTCCGGAACTGTGAGCAAAGGCATTGGCCCCGACGATCGCTTTGTTAGGCTGGACGTACATACCCATTTCCCTGGAGACCATTTTACTGGTGTCAAACAATAACTTCGGGTTAATGTTCGTATTTAAATTTAAGGTAGGGTGTTGTCTTAAGATCATTACGACTTCTTCCAAAGACGTATTACCGGCTCTTTCACCTATACCGTTTATGGTGCACTCAATTTGTCTGGCGCCATTTGCCACTCCTGAAATCGCATTGGCTGTAGCCAATCCAAGATCGTTGTGACAGTGACAGGAAATGATCACATTCTCGATTCCTGGTACATGGTCTTTCAAGAACTTGATCTTACGCCCATAATCCTCCGGAAGGCAATAGCCGGTCGTATCAGGGATATTCAGTACGGTGGCTCCGGCCTTCACTACTTCAGCACAAACTTTTGCCAGGAACTCATTATCAGTTCTACCCGCATCTTCCGCGTAAAATTCCACGTCATCTACATATTTTTTGGCATAGGCAACGGCTTCTGCGGCGCGATCGATAATTTCAGATCTTGAGGAGTTGAATTTGTATTTGATGTGAGAATCAGAAGTTCCAATTCCCGTATGAATTCTAGGTTTTCTGGCATACTGAAGTGCTTCCGCAGCTACTTCAATATCTTTTTTAACGGCACGGGTGAGTCCACAAACAGCAGCATTTTTTACGAGTTTGGAAATCTCGGTAACCGACTGAAAATCTCCAGGGCTCGAAACCGGAAAACCGGCCTCAATCACATCTACTCCCAGTTCATCCAGTCTCGCAGCGATTTTCAACTTTTGTTGAGTATTCAATTTGCAGCCGGGGACCTGTTCGCCATCCCTCAATGTAGTGTCAAAAATTTCTACCTTTTCTGTGCTCATATGAGATTTATTTTACTTTATCTTTATCTAAAGTATTGGAAAACATACGCTTCAAACCCCATTTTTTGGAAACTGTTACGATAGTTAATTGTTCTTTTTTTGAATGTAAATTATTGAAAAACAGTGTTTTAAAAATATATTGATTACAATGACCAATGACTTAACCGAAAATCTATTTTCTCTGATAAAGTCCTTATCAGCTTCAGAAAAGAGGCAATTTTCACTTTATGTTGGCCGTATTGGCGTAAATGCCGATAGCAAGTTTCTGAATTTATATAAGGTGATTTCCCGTCAGAAAAAATATGACGAAAAGGAAATTCTTGATAAAACGAAGATCAGCAAACAGCAACTTTCCAACGTCAAGTCCCATTTATATAAGCAACTTTTAATCTCCCTTCGATTGAACCCTGTTCACCAGGATATTCCTATCCAGATCAGGGAACAACTGGATTTTGCCTGGATCCTGTACCACAAGGGATTGTACAAACAAAGCCTGAAACTGCTTGATAAGGTGAAAACCCAGGCGCTTACGTATGAAGAGAAGAATGTTGCCTATGAAATCCTGGAGCTGGAAAAGATCATTGAATCACAATATATCACACGTTCGATCAAGAACCGGGCAGACAGCCTTATCAGGCAAACCGAGGAGCTGAACTATCTCAACCTTATTTCGGGAAAACTGTCTAATTTATCGCTGGAGTTGTATTCCATTTTCCTGAAAATGGGATATTGCCGTACCGAGGAAGAAGCGGCAGACATCAAAGCTTATTTTCAGAAGCAGTTACCAGAATACACCTTCAGTGAGCTGGGGTTTCGGGAAAGATTGTGGTTGTATAAGGCAAATTTGTGGTATAGCTTTTTAATACAGGATTTTTTGGGTTGCTACCGCTATTCGATGAAATGGAACGATCTTTTTAAGGAATATGAACATCTCATCCCCATTCACCCGGTTTCTTACCTGAAAGGGAACCACTATCTGTTGGAATCGCTTTTTTACCTTAATCATACTGAGCTTTTCGAAAAAACGCTTAAACACCTGGAAGATTCGCTGCGGAACCCAAAAATTCCGCATGATGACAATATTGCCGCGCTGGCCTTTTTGTATGTGTATTCCAATAAGCTGAATTTACGTTTTATGAAAGGGCAGTTCAGCAATGCCGAAGAATTGATCGAGAAGATCTCTAAAAAGATCGATAAATTCAAGGACCGCCTGGACGAACACCATATCATGATCTTTTATTATAAAATCGCCTGTTTATATTTTGGCGACGGAAATAATAAAAAATGTATCGAATTCCTGAAAAAGATCATCAATAATAAATCTTTGGAAATGCGTGAGGATCTCATGTGTTTTGCGAGAATTCTGAATCTGGTAGCGCACTATGAGGCCGGCCTGGATTATCACCTGGACAGCCTGGTAAAATCTACGTACCGGTTCCTGATCAAAATGAATGATCTTCATGAAGTTCAGAAGGAAATGATCAAATTCCTGAGAAATTTACCTGACGTCTCCCCGCTGAATATCAAGGATGAGTTCCGAGAACTGCACGGAAAACTGAAGAAATATGAAGATCATCCTTTTGAACGCAGGGCATTTTTATATCTTGACATCATTTCCTGGCTGGAAAGCAAAATTGAAAACCGTCCGGTGAAGGAAATTATCAAAGAGAAGAACCAGGAATTTTCGCGCTAATTGCACTCAAACAAAAATCACATTTTCAATATCCTCCAGCTCAACTTGGCAGTGCTGATTATCAGTACTTCCGGGGTTTTGGGAAGGTATATCAGCTTGTCACCGCCGGTGACTATTTTTTTTCGAACACTGGTGGCCAGTGTGCTATTTTTTGTTTTTCTGAAATTGCGCAAGCAAAGCCTGAAACTGGAAAACTGGGCAGATGTTGGAAAAGTCTTGCTGGCTGGGGTCTTTCTCTGCCTGCATTGGGTGACTTATTTCTATTCCCTGAGATTGTCTAATGTGGCAATTGGATTGTTGTCATTGTTCACCTATCCCGTGATCACCGCATTTTTGGAACCCATTATTCTGAAAACCGGTTTCCGCAAACTGCACCTGGCACTTGGGGTCCTGGTTTTGACCGGAGTCTATTTTCTTACGCCCGATATCGATTTTGAAAATTCCTATTTTATCGCTGTCCTCTTCGGAATGGTTTCCGCAGTTTTTTACTCGCTTCGGAATATTATTATGAAACCGAAAATTCAGAAATACAACGGCTCGGTTTTGATGCTTTATCAGATTGCGACCGTGTGCGTTTGCCTCATTCCCGCAGCATTCATTGCTGATCTTCCGCAGGTGATAGGGCAGTGGAAGCCACTGCTGGTCCTGGCCATTTTGACCACCTGCATTGGTCACACACTTTTCCTGATGAGTTTTCGGAATTTTTCCATTACCACAGCCAGTATCATGAGCAGCATTCAGCCTGTCTACGGAATTTTGCTCGGAATATTGTTTCTGGAAGAAATTCCCGGTACCGAGACGATTATAGGCGGTACGCTGATTATTAGCGCCGTAGTGATTGAAAGTCTGTTTTCTTTTAAAAGAGCGGCCTAATGAAGCAATGCGCTGAACGTATCCCGCTGGTTCATATCTCCAGATCGGTATCCTTTCATAAACCACTCCATGCGTTGTTTGGAAGTTCCATGCGTAAAGGAGTCGGGGTTGACATTTCCTGAAACCCTGCGCTGGATGGCGTCATCACCAACGGCATTCGCGGCGCTTAGTGCTTCCTCGATATCGCCTTCCTGCAAATATTCCTGGTTGTAGTGCGCCCAGATACCGGCATAAAAATCGGCCTGAAGTTCCATCGCAACAGAGAGTTCATTGGCTTCAGTCTGGCTGCTTTGCTGTTGCAATCTTCGTACTTCGCTGGCGGTTCCCAGCACATTCTGAACATGATGCCCAACCTCATGAGCGATCACGTAGGCAATTGCAAAATCCCCGCCTTTTGCTCCGAAACGGGTGCGTAGTTCTTCAAAAAAAGTGAGGTCCATATACACTTTCTGATCGGCAGGACAATAGAAAGGGCCGGTGGCGGCTGAAGCGTTTCCGCAGCCGGTGCGCACAGCATCCGAAAAAAGCACCATTCCTGGTTCGTTGTAGGTCATATTCTGGGAGGCAAAGATCTCGTTCCAAACATCTTCCGTATCGGCAAGAACTACTTCTGTAAAATCGCCCAGCTCTTTTTCTTCCGCAGTAAGTTCACGCTGCTCTGTTTGGCTGGTTCCGGGGTCCTGGAGCTGTTCCAGTACTGATACATCACCGTCGCTCAGCACAAACTGCGCAATAACGAAGATCAGGCCAATGATTCCACCGCCGGCAACTAGTTTTCCGCGACCAGACATCCCGCGCCGATCTTCTACGTTTGAACTTTGTCTTCTACCTTTCCATTTCATGATATAAATTTTAAGCAGAACTAAATTACTAATAAAATAGATTTGGCCGCCGATTAATTTTGTTTCAGGCAAGGACCTTATGAAATTTACCTCTTTCAATTTCTTCTGAAAAGATTGCTGCTGTACGGATTTCTGAAATTGAAGTTTGTCAAAATTCAGCTATTCACGCCACAGCTATGAAGTAAAAGGATACGATCGCTTCTGAGAATGGAAATTGGCAATTATTTTATTGCATTCCAAAGGCTGTCGTCTGGAGCGGGTGCAATGACATGCACCAGTTCATTTTTTACCGGATGAATGAACTGTAATTCCCGGGCATGCAGGTGAATGCTCGCATCTTTGTTGCTTCGGTCAAAACCGTATTTAAGGTCGCCCTTAATAGGGCAGCCAATTGCCGAAAGCTGACTACGGATCTGGTGATGCCGGCCGGTTTCCAGGTCGATCCTAAGTACAAAATAATTGTCCAGTTCCTGGATGAGCTGGTAATGCAAAATGGCTTTTTTACTATCGGGAACCTCTTTAATATGGGCGTACGATTTATTTTGCTTCGAGTTTCGCTTCATGTAATGAACCAAACGGTCCTGCTCTTGAGGCGGCCTGTTCTTTACGATCGCCCAGTAGGTCTTTTTGGCGTCTTTCTGCTGAAAAAGTTTATTCAGCCGAGGCAGAGCTTTCGAAGTTTTGCTGAAAAGCACAATACCGCTCGTGGGGCGATCCAGCCTGTGAACCACACCTAAATACACGTTTCCGGGCTTGTTATATTTTTCCTTTAGAAATGATTTCACCACCTCGCTGAGCGGTTTGTCACCTGTTTTATCACCCTGAACGATATCGCCTGGGCGCTTGTTCACCACAATGATATGATTATCTTCGTAAAGAACCTGAAGATTATCTTTATTGGAATGTGCGTTTTCGGAGTTCAAAAATTCAAGTTTTCAGGGAAAAATTCAGAATACAACTAATTTTTGAGAGGCATCAATATTGTTCCTGATCTGATGGGAAATCCCGGCTTTTCACATCATCGCGATAATTTTCGAAAGCTTTGGTCATTTCCGAATGGAGATCAGCGTAACGCCTAAGAAATCTTGGGTTGAATTCGTGCGTCATCCCCAAAAGGTCGTGCACGACGAGAACCTGCCCGTCAACGCCATTTCCAGCCCCAATACCAATCACGGGGATATTGATGCTCTCCGCGACTTCTTTTGCCAGGCTGGCGGGAACTTTTTCCAGGACAACTGCAAAACAACCCATTTTTTCCAGCATTTTCGCATCGTTCTTCAGTTTTTCAGCTTCTTCGTCTTCTTTCGCGCGAACGGTATAAGTCCCGAATTTGTAAATAGATTGCGGGGTAAGGCCTAAATGTCCCATTACAGGAATCCCGGCATGTAAAATTCTTTTAATCGAATCTTTCACTTCTTTACCGCCCTCCAGTTTCACCGCATGGGCACCACTTTCCTTCATGATCCTGATAGCCGAACGCAGCGCTTCTTTCGGGTCGCTTTGATAGCTTCCGAAAGGCAGATCTACCACAACCAGGGAACGTTTGATTGCGCGTACCACGCCGGAAGCATGGTAAATCATCTGGTCTAAAGTGATAGGCAGGGTGGTTTCATGTCCCGCCATGACATTGCTGGCAGAGTCGCCAACCAGGATCACATCAATCCCGGCGCCGTCCACGATCTGCGCCATCGTGTAATCATAGGCGGTCAGCATGGCAATTTTTTCTCCCTGAGCCTTCATATCTACAAGGGATTTGGTGGTAACTCTTTTATAAGCTTTCTTGGCGGTTGACATTTTCGAAGTTTTAATTTGAAGTAAAAGTACTAAATTCGGGAACCACATTCAAAAGACGCAAAGCATGAAAAAAATAATTTTCTTTCTGTTGATTATGGCAGCTGCAAACACTTCCGCCCAAACAAAAAAATCAGGCGAGTCACCACAGGATTTCGTAGAAGAATTTTTTAAGGCATTTCACGAGCAGGATACGCTGGCTTTAAAAAATATGGCTTCGGAAGGAGTTCAGTTACAATCCATTTCCATCAACACGGAAGGAAAGAAATTACTGAATTCTGAGCCTTTTGAACATTTTCTGAAGTCTATTGCCTCCATCCCGGCCGATTCCAAATTCGAAGAAAGGTTGTTGAATTTTAAAGTGGAAGAAAATGGTCCTTTAGCCGTGGTGAATACAGCTTACGAATTTTACTATAACGGGAATTTTTCCCATTGCGGCGTCAACAATTTCACGCTGGTCAAGCTGGAAGATCAATGGAAGATCGTGCATCTTATCGATACCCGGAATAAAAAATGTGATTAACGCTCCACATCTTTAACGCAGCGAAAACCCGTATGCTGAAGGCCAGTGTCTGGTGTGGAACTCATCCGCGCCGAGGTACGGTAGCCGGTACAATACATCTCACTGCATAAAAAAGAACCGCCGCGTATGACTTTTTCCTGTTTTCCGCTGATAAAATCTTTGAAATAGCCCTCTTCTTTTCCAATTTGCCTGGAATAGGCATCTGGATAGTAGGTGTCCAGACACCATTCCCAAACATTTCCGGTGGTATCATATAACCCAAACTGGTTAGGAGCAAAACTTTTCACAGGCGCCAGACCTGGGAAAGAATCTTCATTCCAGTTATCGAAAGGAAAGTTTCCCTGGAAATAATTCGCATGCTCCGCCGCCAGGCTGTAATCATTGCCCCAATTATAGATCAAACTGTCATTTCCGGCTCGGTTGAAATATTCAAATTCGACTTCGGTGGGCAGTCTTTTCCCCGCCCATTTAGCATAAGCTTTCGCGTCATACCAGGAAACCTGGACGACGGGATAATCATCTTTTCCCTCGATATTGCTGCCGGGGCCTTCCGGTTGTTTCCAATTGGCATCCTTTACAAATTTCCACCACCATTGCGGATTGAATGGATCGAAAACCAGCGCACCCGGCGGGTATTTTTTTCCGTTGATCTCAAAGGTTCGTTCTGCCGTGGTAACATATCCGGTTTCTTCAATAAACCTTCGGAATTGGGCATTGGTTACTTCTGTTTCATCTACCCAAAGCTCTTTTACGGTTTCCTGATGACGGGGAAACTCATTTTCTTTTGCCTGATCACTGTTACCACCCATCATATAAGTGCCGCCCGGGATCTGCACCATTCCTTCTGTAGAAGCCGAGTCCACTCGTGCTTTGATATAACTGATCTCTTTTAGGTAAATTTCATGATAGGTGCCTTTCACATGCGATTCCGGAGCTGGTTCTACCACCATTTCAGGACCCGATTTTTTCTCATCTTTACAGGAAATGAGGAGTAGGCCACAAAGGATAGTGATGATGAAAAGATGATATTTTGATCGCATGAATTCTCGGAATATTGGCAAAGATACATATAAAAAAGCCGGAAAATCAAGGGTGAATTTCCGGCTTTTCCACTTTGGAATCAGAAAAATCTAGGGTTTCAGTACAACTCTGAAACGTGCTTTATTGTTCATCATTTTATCGAACGCTTCATTGACATCATCCAGCGAATATTCCTCGATCATCGGTGTGGTTCCGGTCATAGCGCTGAAATTCAGTGTGTCTTCTGAGTCCATTGCGGTACCACTTGGCCAACCGGCAGCCGATTTTCTTCCCATCAGCAATTGCATTGGAGAAACTTCGATGGGTTCTCCTGTCGCGGCAACCATCAGTAGCTTACCATCAATTCCCAAACCGTCTACCACGGAAGAAATCGCATCGCTGTGTGGGGCTGTTGCCAGAATCAGTTTGGCGCCTCCTAATTTTTGCAATTCTTTGGCTCCGTCTGAATTTCCAGTATTGATGAAATGGTGGGCACCAAGTTTTTCCGCGAGGTCTTTTTTATCGTCATTGTGAGAAATTGCGACGGTTCGCATTCCCATTTTAGAGGCATACTGAATGGCCAGGTGACCCAAACCGCCAATTCCCTGCACGGCGACCACATCACCGGCACGAATTCCGGAGTTTCTAAGCGCATTATAAACGGTAATTCCGGCGCATAATAGGGGAGCGGCATCAGCTGAAGAGAGCTCATCTGGCACCTTGGCGATGGCTTCTTTTGGAGCGGTCATATATTCCGCGTAACCACCGTCGTAGTGAATTCCACTTACTTTTCCGTTCTCACAATTAATGAAATCCCCGCGGCGACAAGGCTCGCATTCGAAACAATGGCCGCCATGCCAACCTACACCTACGCGCTGGCCTTTTTCCCAATTGGACACGTTAGAACCAACTTCTTCTACAATTCCAACGACTTCATGCCCGGGAATTCGCGGGTATTCCAGTCCGGGAAAACCGCCTTCCTTTACGAAATTATCAGAATGACAAATTCCGCAGGCTTCTACTTTTATTAGAACTTCATTTTCGGCAGGAGATGGTTTATCAACGTCTTTAACGATGAATTTTCCGCCTGCTTTTTCAATAACTGCTGCTTTCATTAGTTTCTTTTTTGATTAAGGAAGAGGAAGTGAAAACTGAAAATTCACACTCCTTATTTCCTGCAATTTTTTTGAAAGCAGAAGGTACGAAATGGCCTGTAGAACTATTTTTAAGGTTATGTTAATCTATTCCAGGATTGGAAACATGACAAGGAATACCATGAGGTTATTCAGGCTGTGAAGCGCTATTGGCCAGAACATTTCACGGTTTTCCAGTTTTATTTTTCCGAAGAAAAAACCGGCAATGATCCTCGGGAAGATCATGATTAGCAGCACGAGGTCTATCTGAAAACTTTCCACGTAATTGAAAATATGCACAAACCCGAAAATGACCGCGCTAAAAATCCAGATTAAAAGGTACCTGCGATAGATCCAGTAATTGATCTTTTTCATGAGCTTTTCTGGGATCAATTCCCCCAGAGCGTAGTAAAAAAAGGCAATACACAGGAATAGCAGCAAATATTTTAAAGTCCAATGGGCGTTTTCCGGCATGAGGACCAGGCCAACGATGTATAGAATGGAGCAGAAAAAAAGCTTCAGATTTTGTTCGGAAGGTTTCAGCAGGCTGCGGAACAGACTTTCTTCTACGACCGGCGCGAGAATGACTGCCAGGAAAAAGAATTTCAACGGATTTTCAGTAAGGGTTTCCAGCAAATCACTTTGCTGATATTGCTTCAGGTCAAGTTCCGGAAAATAGGCATTCAGCATGCCCATCAGGAAGAAAAACAGGATGTAGCAGGCGATCATCAAACCAAAATTCCTGAACAGGTTTTTGATCTTGAATCCCAGGTCCCGTTTGTAAAGCACTTCCATTTTTAGCAGTCACTCAAATTTACCTTTACCGCCAAACCGCCTTCAGATGTTTCCTTGTATTTGGAATTCATATCTTTTGCGGTATCCCACATCGTTTCAATTACTTTATCCAATGGCACTTTAGCCCTTGTCGCGTCGCTTTCCAATGCAATTTCAGCGGCATTTATGGCTTTTATTGCTCCCATCGCATTTCTTTCGATACACGGAACCTGAACGAGACCGCCAATAGGGTCACAGGTTAAGCCAAGATGATGTTCCATGGCTATCTCACTGGCCATTAAGACCTGCTCTGGTGTGCCACCTAATAATTCAGCCAGACCACCGGCAGCCATGGCGCTGGAAACGCCAATTTCAGCCTGGCAACCGCCCATCGCTGCCGAAATGGTCGCACCCTTTTTAAAGAGACTGCCAATTTCTCCGGCTACCAGCATGAACCTTTTCAGGTCTTCAAAGGTCGCTTCGTGATTTTCAATGGTCATATAATACATCATTACCGCAGGGACCGTTCCGGCGCTTCCGTTCGTAGGAGCGGTTACTACGCGACCTAAAGAAGCGTTCACTTCATTTACGCTAAGCGCAAAGCAACTAACCCATTTCAGGATCTGGCGGAATTTGACTTCGGTATTACGAATTGCAGGTATCCAGTCATTTACATCGTTATAACTGGTTTCACCAATCAATCGCTGGTGCATTTCAAAGGCGCGCCGTTTCACGTTGAGTCCGCCGGGAAGCGTTCCTTCCGTATGGCAACCAATATACATGGATTCCAGCATGGTATCCCAGATCTGATGCAGACCTTTATCGATCTCCTCATCGCTTCTCAGGGAACGTTCGTTCTCCAGGACGATCTCGGAAATAGTTTTATTTTCGGTTTTACAATAGTCCACCAGTTCAGTGGCTTTTTCAATAGGAAACGGAAACTGTTGGAAATTTTTGATCTTTTTACTGGCGTTCTTACGCTCTTTTTTCACCACAAATCCGCCGCCGATAGAATAAAATGAAGAATTGCATTTTTTGCCGTCGTTCATCAATGCGCGAAAGGTGATTCCGTTTGGATGAAATTCGAGGAATTTTCGGTTGAACTTGACGTCTTCCTTAAAAGTGAACTGGATTTCGCGTTCCTGGTTGAAATTCAGAATAGCTGTTCTCTTGATTTTTTCAATTTCAGATTCGATGATGGAAATGTCCATTGTAACCGGGTCATGGCCCAGAAGTCCGAGAACGGTAGCAACGTCAGTAGCATGACCTTTACCTGTCAGGCTCAGGGAACCGTAAAGATCCACGTGGATATTCACGACTTTATCGAACCGGTCTTTCGCTTTCAGTTCGGCGATCCACCGTTGAGCAGCGCGCCAGGGACCTAAGGTATGAGAACTGGAAGGACCGACACCTACTTTCAACATATCAAAAACACTGATACATTCAATTTTTCGCATTCCGAATCTAAATTTTGAAACAAAAATAAGGATTTGTAATTCTCACGCATCAAATATTGCAGAAAGTCTAAAATTTTTTCAGCAGGTTATAAAACCTGGGATTGACAGACTTTTTCAGAAAAAGTGACAAGGTGTCATAAGATTTGTGCTGGCATAAAGATTGACTTTTAGTGATTGAAAAATTGAAAACTTAACGATAAAACAAGTTATATAGTTATGAGTAAAGTAATAGGAATTGACTTGGGTACTACCAACTCCTGTGTTGCCGTAATGGAAGGTAACGAGCCAACGGTAATTCCCAACGCCGAAGGTAAGAGAACTACTCCTTCTGTGATTGCTTTCGTAGAAGGTGGCGAGATAAAAGTAGGAGACCCGGCAAAACGCCAGGCAGTAACCAACCCAACCAAAACGATTTCCTCTATCAAGAGGTTCATGGGTAACAAATTTTCTGAGTCTGAAAGAGAAGCAGGAAGAGTTGCTTATGATGTGAAAAAAGGTGATAACGATACGCCACGTGTAGATGTGGATGGTCGTTTGTATACGCCTCAGGAACTTTCAGCAATGATCCTTCAGAAAATGAAGAAAACTGCGGAAGATTATCTGGGACAGGATGTAACGGAAGCGGTGATTACTGTACCTGCATATTTTAATGATTCTCAGCGTCAGGCTACCAAAGAAGCTGGTGAGATCGCAGGTCTTAAAGTAAGAAGAATCATCAACGAGCCAACTGCTGCGGCACTGGCTTACGGATTGGATAAAAAATCTCAGGATCAGAAGATCGCGGTGTATGACCTTGGTGGTGGTACATTCGATATTTCGATTCTGGAACTAGGTGATGGAGTATTTGAAGTACTTTCTACAAATGGTGATACGCACCTTGGTGGGGATGATTTTGATGAAGTATTGATTGATTACCTGGCTGATAATTTCCAGAAAGCGGAAGATATCGATCTTAGAAAAGATCCTATGGCGCTTCAACGTTTGAAAGAAGCTTCAGAAAAAGCGAAAATAGAGCTTTCTTCTTCTTCTCAAACAGAGATCAACCTGCCTTATGTGACTGCTACTGC
Source organism: Christiangramia flava JLT2011 (assembly GCF_001951155.1). NCBI lineage: Bacteria > Pseudomonadati > Bacteroidota > Flavobacteriia > Flavobacteriales > Flavobacteriaceae > Christiangramia > Christiangramia flava. The sequence goes on along the minus strand of NZ_CP016359.1, from coordinate 185,829 downwards.
TAGTGGACCTAAGCACTTGGTGGAGACCATCACTCGTTCAAAATTTGAACAATTGGCTGAGGAACTGGTAACAAGATCTATGGAGCCAGTAAAAAAAGCGCTTAATGATGCAGGGCTTTCAAAAAGTGATATCGACGAGGTCATCCTTGTTGGTGGATCAACCCGTATCCCTAAAATTCAGGAAGAAGTAGAGAAATTCTTCGGGAAAAAACCTTCAAAAGGGGTGAATCCTGATGAGGTGGTAGCGATTGGTGCTGCTATCCAGGGTGGTGTATTGACCGGAGACGTTAAAGACGTATTGCTTCTGGATGTGACTCCACTTTCTTTAGGTATCGAAACCATGGGAGGAGTGAACACGAAATTGATCGAAGCGAATACTACGATTCCAACTAAGAAGTCTCAGACATTCTCGACTGCGGCTGATAATCAGCCATCTGTTGAGATTCACGTACTTCAGGGAGAGCGCCCAATGGCGGCAGATAATAAGACAATTGGTAGATTCCATTTAGACGGAATCCCACCAGCGCCAAGAGGAACACCTCAAATTGAAGTGACTTTTGACATCGATGCCAATGGTATCATTAAAGTTAGTGCTACTGATAAGGCTACTGGTAAATCTCAGGATATTCGTATCGAAGCTTCTTCTGGATTGACCGAAGAGGAAATCGAGAAAATGAAGAAAGAGGCTGAGGCGAATGCTGAAACCGATAAAAAAGCGAAAGAAAAAGTTGATAAGCTGAACGAGGCTGATGCAATGATCTTCCAGACTGAAAAGCAGTTGAAGGAATTTGGTGATAAACTTTCAGATGAAAAGAAAAAGCCAATTGAAGATGCGTTGGAAGAGTTGAAGAAAGCTTATGAAACTAAGGAAGTTGAAACCATTCAGCCAGCTTTAGACAAGATCAACGAAGCATGGAAAACTGCTTCTGAAGAGATGTATAAAGCTCAGGCAGAAGCTCAGGGCGGACAGGCCGGCGGACCACAACAAGGTGCTACCGGAGCTCAGGGTGGAGCCGCTGAAGGCGGAGACGCAACTAGTGGAGACGACGTGGAAGATGTAGACTTCGAAGAAGTGAAATAATCTGAAACGACCATTATAAATTGAAAACCCTCACTTTGGTGAGGGTTTTTTTATGGCTTCACGCAACCTTTTCTTTATGATCACATCTAAATAGAAACTAGCCATTATGAAAAATTTTCTGTTTTACGCATTTTGCTTTTTCCTATTCATAGCATGTACTAATGATTCAGATAATTTACCCTGTACAGCTGATGAAGAATGGCTACAAGATTTTAAAGATCAGGTTAGTGAAACGTGTTGCGAGAATTGCGCTTGTGTTCAGAAAATTTTTAAGGGCAACTACAAAGGAAGGACGGTTTATTATCAAAGGCCTGCAGGCGAACTATGCGATGCAGTTTACTTCTTAAAGTTTTATAACTGTACAGGGGATGTTGTCAAAGAAATGAGCCAGCAGGAAACTTATGATTACCTTATTGAAGGCGGAAGAGAGGATGAAGTTGTTTTTTCCTGCCCGGAAACAGGAATTTTTTAATCATTCAAGTCACTTATTTAGAAGAACTCTTTTTCTGAGAATTTTCCATTTTTTTATTCTTCAAGATGATGGTCGTTGCCGGCTTTTAACTTTACCCCGCTCAATTTTCTTCGGAAAGATTCATTAATGAAGTATTGTAGTAATTCGGAAGCTTTTTCAACGCTCAATCCGTTTTCGTGGATATTAGAAATACAGTTTCGGCGTTCATCGGTGGTTCCGGGTTTGGGATGGAACGTGGTATAAACTCCAAGGCTTTTTGGAGAGGATAATCCCGGGCGTTCACCAATTAGAATTGCCGTGAATTTTGATCCTATTTTTTCAGCGATCTCATCACCAATCGCAACCCGACCATATTTCACAAGGCATAAACCGATTTTATACTCGCTCAATTTCGGAAGAATTTCCTGTAGCAACGGAATCGCTCGTTCATTAATCGCGTCGGCAGCAAGTCCGTCGGTAAGAATAAACAGGATATCATAATTTCCTTTTTCGGCTTCTGAATTCTCTGCCAGTTTTTTTCCAAGATCCGGACGCTTTAAATATTCTTTTCTATCAGAAATCTTGGTCTGAAACTGGTAAACGGGAAGCTGAAATTCCTTTAGTTGTTCAAGCAGTTGCTTTTCCTTTAAATCGGAATAAATGGCGTCTTTGGTAAAAGCATGATCTTCCTGGAAATGCAAAACTGCTGCGGTGGGCAAACTTCCGCCAGAATTTCCCAAAGCGATTCTTGCTTTTGAAAGAGACCTTAAATTCTCCCAGGGATCAGTTTGCAAATAGTTCTTATTTGAAAGTTGCTTTGACATTACTTCAGTTTCAATAGTTGGTCTTTGATTTCCTTTCTATAACCCTGTTCGTCAAAAATGCCCATTTTCAGCAACCATTCTTCAAATTCAGGAGCTGGTCTTTTATTTAAAACTTTTCGGAGATACATGGCGTCGTGAAAGGATGTCGACTGGTAATTCAGCATGATATCATCGGCACCGGGAACGCCCATAATATAATTACAACCGGCAACTCCCAGAAGCGTGAGCAGCGAATCCATATCGTCCTGATCAGCTTCCGCGTGGTTGGTATAACAAACATCGCATCCCATTGGAAGGCCCAGTAATTTTCCGCAGAAATGATCTTCCAGCGCGGCACGAATGATCTGTTTTCCGTCGTATAAATATTCCGGACCAATAAAACCAACCACGGTATTTACCAGAAACGGATCGAATTTTCTCGCAACGGCATAGGCCCTCGCCTCACAGGTTTGCTGGTCGACGCCGTGATGCGCATCTGCGGAAAGTGAGGAACCCTGGCCTGTTTCGAAATACATCATTTGCTTGCCAACTGTTCCACGATTCAATTCCTTTCCGGCATCATAAGCTTCCTGAAGTAATTTCAGGTCAATTCCAAAAGAGGAATTGGTCTTTTCCGTTCCGCCGATGGATTGAAAAATTAGGTCTACCGGAGCTTTTTCAATAATTTCAAGCGTGGTGGTCACATGGCTTAAAATGCAATTTTGCGTGGGAATTTCATATTGCTGCCTAAAGTCATCTAATTGTTTCAATAATTTTGAAACTTCCTGCGGATTATCGGTTGCCGGATTAATGCCTATCACCGCATCACCACAGCCATACATGAGTCCGTCGATGATACTCGCCGCAATTCCCTTTGGGTCGTCTGAAGGATTGTTCGGCTGTAGTCTAACCGAAAAATGTCCTTTTTTACCAACCGTATTTCTGAATTTTGTAACAACTTCGATCTTTTGAGCAACAGCAATCAAATCCTGATTTCGCATGATTTTGGAAACGGCCGCGAGCATTTCGGGAGTCAGGCCGGGGGACAAATTTTTCAAGGTATCACCATTGGCCTGATAGGACAATAGGTAATCGCGAAATTCACCAACTGTTAAACCGGAAATAGATTGAAATGCTTTAGGATCATGACTATCGATTATGAGCCGGGTTACTTCATCATTTTCATAGGGAATGACGAGGTCTTCCAGAAATGTCTTCAGTGGAATTTCGCTCAGGCAATATTGAGCGGCGATACGTTCTTTAGTGTCTTCCGCCGCGATTCCAGCCAGCGCATCTCCGGAACGTTGCGGACTCGCTTTAGCCAGAACCGCCTTCAGATCCTGGAAAGTGTATGTGTTGCCGCGAAGTACGTATTTATAGGCCATATCAAGCTGAAACTAAAAGGAATGTACAAAGTTTTCCTTCAGAATAAACTGATTTACCGCCTTTTAAGTTTTATTTAATGCAATACTGAGGTTTAATTGAATAGGGTATAGAGGTAAATGAGGTTGAAAATGATCAAAACGGCGAGGCAGAGTAAACTGAAGATTCGGTAATGTTTACCCGGCCGGTCATTTTCCGGCATTTGTTCGCCGGTGACCAGTTGGTAATTGAACCAGGCCAGAAAGGGTGCCGATATGAATGATAAGGCTGTCGCAAAATCGATTAGGATTGTAAAAGAGGCATTAAAGAAAAACAGGATCAGCAGGGAAAGAATAGGAATAATAAAAACATTCAATTTGTAAGTTTTCCATTTTTGCTCAGGTTTCCAACTGACTTTTTCTTCGGCAAACAATTCAGAAATTACCCTGGGGAAAGCATCGGCCACAGCCAGGGTGGTAGAAAACATGGCAATGAATGCCGCTACGCCAATAAGCGGTTTGCTGCAGCTGCCAAGAGTTTTGCCGTAAAGCTCGATCAACTGGCCAGAAAATTCCACTGCATTTCCAGAAAAGCTAATGCCACTGCCAAACATCACCAGCACGCCCATCAGGAAAAATAATAAACCGATGATCGCAGCAGCCAGGTAACCGGTGTTAAAGTCGAAAAATGCCTCTTTGAGACTGGTTTTTCGGCGATTATTTTCGGCTTTTTCCTTGGTCCAGATGGAATGCCACACCGCAGCGTCAAGTGGAATCGGCATCCAGCCCATAAACGAAATGATAAAAGCAATGCCTGCTTCGTTCCAAACTTCGGGAGATTTTACATGTAACGCGGTCTCCAGCCTGCCATCCCCAAAAGCAAGCAATACGGCTGTGAGTGTTGCTAAACCTAGAAGGCTCACAATAAATTTCATGGTTTTATCCAGCGCCGGATATTTCCCAATCAGCAATAAAGCGATACAGGCACCGATGATCAAAAAGCTCCAGGTAAAGCCAGACCAACCCATCCCGAATAGCCGTTCGGCCAGACCAGCTGTCACGATCGTCACCGCAGCCTGAATAATAAACATGCTTCCTACGGTAATTGCGATAAATGTGAAATAGGGGAATTTCCCCATTTTTCGGTAACCTGTGATCATGTGATTCCCGGTGCCGGCAGCATACCGAGGCCCGAATTCTAGAAAAGGATATTTTGTAACGCAGGCAAGTATTAGAACCCAAAAGAGTAAAAAACCATAATCGGCACCAGCGCGAGTCGCCTGAACCAGATGTGAAACTCCGATAGCTGCCCCGGCCAGAAGAAATCCTGGGCCAAGCGTCTTAAATACAGAATCAGATTTTGAAAATATGCTCATATGCGCTGCAATATGTTATGCGATTTTTGCCGTTTTTTAAGTGACTGTAATTGTAAAAAATCCTTCAAATTAAGCGAATTTAGCGATCAGTTCGGAATTTACTTCATGCCCTCCTTCATAAGCCAGAATTTCCAGGTTCTTCGGAAAGAGTTCGGCGAGTCGGTTTTCTTCCACTTCAATAATGCCATTTTTCAGGTATTCGTCATTTTTTCCGTAGAGAAAAGCGAATTCGGTATTCTTCAAAAAATTAAAATCTTCCGAAGTTAATTCCTGCGGAACTTTCCCGGAATGCATGATCAGCTTTTGGCAGTTTATTCGTCTGCGTGCCACGAACCTGGTGGCAACCGAAACTCCCTGCGAATACCCAAGAATATGTAGATTTTCAGCATCTTTTAATTTTTCAGCTTCAAAGACAGCGTCCAGGTAATTCAGCATATTTTCAATACCTTCTTCAAGATTTTCACGGGTAAGCCAGGAAGCACCAACATGACGATATTCCCCATTCAGGTAAAATTTTGAATGGGCCTGAGGTGCAATGATATAGTTATCATCAGTATTCAAATGTTGAAAGTGGCGTAAGAAATACCGACTCAAATAACCAATTCCGTGGAAAACAAGCCAGATATTTTTCGTGTGGGCGGTGCGCTCATTTAGAGTAGAATACGTGTTGCTGATCTGGTAAGAAACCGATTTCTCGCTGCTCATCTCTTTCGGGTTTTGTATTTTTACAAAGTAATCAATCTTAAAACGATGACGAAAGAAGAAATTCTCCAACTTTCAGAAAAAGCCTGTAAAAATACACTGATGGAAACGCTGGGGATCGAATTTGTGGATGCCGGCGAAGATTATATGATCGCGAAAATGCCCGTAACTTCAAAGGTGCATCAGCCAGATGGCGTCCTGCACGGTGGTGCTTCCGTGGTCCTGGCCGAAAGTGTTGGCAGTATGGCAAGTTATGTTTTTTTGAATACGGAGGAATTTTTCATTCGGGGGATCGAGATTTCTGCCAACCATCTGAAGAGCGTTCGTGAAGGTTTCGTGTATGCCCGCGCCAGTTTTATTCATCGCGGAAGAACGACCCAGCTTTGGGAGATCAGGATTACCGATGAAGCCGATAATTTGATTTCACTGGTGAAACTAACCACGATTGCCCTTCCGAAAGAAAAGAAATAATGACGAAAGAAGATTTTTTTCAAAAAATACAGCAGCAACTCAAGGCACAAAAGGCTTTTGTTTGCTATCGTAAACCGGGACAGGCACTTGCTAATTTGCTTTTACAGCAGGATTACACCGCTCATGAACTAACTGATTTTAGCGAAAACGGATTTGTTTTTGCTCCTTTCGACCGGAATGGTAAGACTTATTTGATTCCGCAAAATACCTCGGAAACCATTCAGTTTGAACTGGCTGAAGTATTGATTACAGATGAGGAGACGAGCAGTGATTACGAAGGGAGTTATGTGGGGGCAGAAGAAGACCAGAAAGATCATGAATTGCTGGTTCAGAAAGGAATTGATGCCATTCGGGATCAGCGTTTTCGGAAGGTTGTGCTCTCCAGATCGGAGCTGGTCGAGCTCAATGATCCAAGCCCGATGCCCATTTTTAAAAAATTGCTTCAGAAATATCGGGAAGCTTTTGTTTACTGCTGGTTTCACCCCAAGACTGGTCTTTGGATGGGTGCTACTCCTGAAACCTTGCTGCAGGTGGAGCGTGACAGGTTTGAAACCATGGCATTGGCCGGAACACAGGTAAACAAAGGACAGGAACAAATAGAATGGGGACAAAAAGAATTGGAAGAGCAGCTGCTGGTCACCGATTTTATTCTGAATGCTTTGGAAGGCTTGCCGGAAATTAAGATTGGGGAGATCTCCAAACCTTATTCAGCTCATGCCGGGACTCTCCTGCATATTCGTACCGATATTTCCGGAAAAGTAAGTCAGGCTGAAGACCAGTCGAAGTTGATCGAAGCTTTACATCCTACTCCCGCCGTTTGTGGTTTGCCAAGGAAGGAAGCCCTGGAATTTATCCAAAAACATGAACATTATGACCGGGAATATTATTCTGGGTTTTTAGGAGAATTAAATTTTAAGACCGAGAAAAAACGAAATGGGAACAGGAGAAACCAGGAAAATCAGCAATTTTCGGCTATTCTGAAACAAACCAGTTTGTACGTGAACCTGCGCTGTATGAAATTAAAAGACGGCGATGCGCGTATCTATATTGGCGGCGGAATTACGAGGGACAGTGATCCTGCTCACGAATGGATGGAAACCGTGAATAAGGCACAGACCATGAAATCGGTTCTTGTTAAATAAGCCTCAAAGCGTTCAATAGAATTCCCATGAAATTGTAATTTTGGGCTAATATGAAATATTCCAAGATTCCCGTGGCCCGCTCGGTGGTGGCCCTTTGTGTTGCAAAAGACATCAAACACGTCGTAATTTCTCCTGGATCCAGGAATGCGCCCTTAACCATAGGATTTACACATCATTCTGAAATTGAAGCGTACAGCATCGTCGACGAGCGCTGTGCAGCATTCTTTGCCCTGGGAATGGCTCAGCAAACTGGAAAACCGGTTGCTTTGGTATGTACTTCAGGGTCGGCATTGCTGAATTATTATCCTGCGATAGCAGAAGCATTTTACAGCGATATCCCGCTGGTGGTCATTTCCGCAGATCGCCCCATTGAGCGCATTGATATTGGCGATGGTCAAACCATACGGCAAAAGAACGTTTTTGAAAACCATATTTTATATTCGGCGAATCTGTATTCTGAATTGGTGCTGGAAGGAGAAAACCTGGATCCAAAACTTCAGCAAAAGCAATTTGAAGCCCAAAAACATAATGAGCGCGAGGTCAATCTGGCACTGAACAAGGCAATCGAAGAGATGGGGCCAGTGCATATCAACGTGCCGTTCTATGAGCCTTTGTATGATACGGTAGACAATATGGAAGTGCGGCCGTTGCAGATTTTTCCAGAGATCAAAGAAAGATATTATACTCAAAACCAGTTGCAGCCTTATATTGATGTTTGGAACCGCGCCCGGAGAAAACTGGTACTGGTAGGAGTGGCACAGCCCAATGTGGTGGAACAGCAATTTTTAGATCAGCTGGCAAAAGATCCCAGCGTGATCGTGTTTACTGAAACCACTTCCAATCTCCACCAGGACGATTTCTTTACGCGAATCGATACGCTGATTGGTCCCATTGAAAAAGACCAGGACCGCGAAGGTTTGTTCCGAAAACTGCAGCCGGATATCCTGCTTACGTTCGGTGGGATGATCGTTTCCAAAAAGATCAAAGCCTTTTTGCGAAATTATAACCCGGTGAATCACTGGCATGTAGATTCCAAAAAAGCATACAATACGTTCTTCTGCCTGAATAAGCATTTTGAGACCGAGATCAATTCGTTCTTTACGGAATTTTTGCCCGCTACGGAACTGGTGGAAAGTGATTATGCCAGTTTCTGGAAAGACATCAGGCAAAAGCGCCAAAAACGCCATGAAGAATATATGGCTGAAATTGCCTATTCTGATCTGAAAGCCATGCAGTTGATCGTTCCGAAGGTTCCGGAAAATTCGGTTATCCAGTTTGGGAACAGCTCGACCATTCGCTATGCGCAGCTTTTCGAATGGGACCATACCTTTAAGATTTTCTGCAATCGCGGGACCAGCGGGATAGATGGTACGGTTTCAACTGCTGTGGGATCTGCCGTGGCGCAGGATGATCCTGTTCTGCTCATCACCGGTGATCTTAGTTTTTTCTATGACAGCAATGCTTTATGGAACAATTATATTCCGAAGAATTTCAGAATTATCGTGTTGAACAACCAGGGTGGTGGGATTTTCCGTATTCTTCCGGGAAATAAGAATTCTGAAAATTTCGATACCTATTTTGAAACTGTTCATAACCTGAACGCGAGGCCTCTTTGTGAGATGTATGGTCTGGAATATCGCCGGGCCCAGAACGAAGAGGAGGTCGCCAAAAACATGGGAGATTTCTTTGGCGAAAGCGATGCGCCGGTGCTGCTTGAGATCTTTACACCAAGAACCGTAAATGATCAAATCCTGCTCGAATATTTCAATTTTATGAAAAGTTAAAACTGGCGTATTCATTTTAATTGGCATTTTTGGTATATTGTATGGCAACTAAAAAATTAAATCATGAGTAAGCTAGATGAAAAAGTTGGTCAGTACATAGATGACCTTAAAAGTAAAGTAGGCGAAAGCAATCCTGATGTGGATCTGGTACGTAAAATTGCCAAAGCTCAGGGGCCTAGTATTTACAAGGCTGATGCCGAAACCGTTTCCTCTTCCAGCGAGGGTGAGATGAACACGGTTAAAAAGAACTTCATCATGAAGAAATTAGGAATCACTGATGAAGGCAAGGCAGAAGACGCGCTGAACCAGGTTATCGAAAAGTACGGGAAATCCAACCGCAACAAGTATCGCGTAGTGGTGTATTACCTGTTGACCAAGCATTTCAAAAAAGAAAGCATTTACAAATAATAGTATTTGATAGTATTTTGAAAAAATCCGTTTTCTTTCCGAAAGCGGATTTTTTTATATGATCTTTGCACAAAATTATCAGGATGATTCAAATTGGAGAATATCACATGTTGAAAATGAGCCGCGCTACAGATTTTGGCGTTTATCTGGAAAATGAACAGGAAGAGGAGGTGTTGTTGCCCAATAAATATGTTCCTGAAGGTTTGAAAGCCGGTGATGAAATTGAAGTATTTGTTTATTTGGATCACGAAGAACGACCAGTTGCCACAAATTTGAAACCTTACATAAAACTGGATCAGTTTGGAAGTCTGAAATGTGCAGAAGTGAGCCAGGTTGGGGCGTTTTTGGACTGGGGCCTGGAAAAACATTTGTTCGTTCCGTTTAAAGAACAGGTAGTGCCCATGGTTGCAGGGGAAAGCTATCTTGTTTTCTGTTATCTTGATCTGGAGACCAATCGTTTGGCGGCTTCCTCAAAAGTGCACGCATTTCTCGATAATGAGGAGTTGAGTGTGGAGCCCTTTGAAGAAGTGAACCTGATCATTAGCAACAAAACCGATCTGGGCTATAAAGTCATTATCAACCAGCTTCATCTGGGGCTGATCTATAAGGATGAGGTTTTCAAGAACCTTTATGAAGGTGATGAATTGAAAGGCTATATCAAAAAGATCCGAGAAGACAATAAGATCGATGTGACCTTGCAGCGTCCTGGTTATCGAAGTATTGAACCCAATGCGGATAAGGTCATGGAAAAACTTCAGGAAAGTGGTGGGGTTCTGAAACTTTCAGATAAGTCTGATCCTGAATTGATCTACCAGACACTTGGAATGAGCAAAAAAAGTTTCAAGAAAGCTATCGGTACGCTGTATAAACAACGCCTGATCGAAATTCGAAAGGACGGGATTTATCTTAATTCTGAAAATAAGTAGTGCGGAAAGGAGAATAGCTGTTCCTGAACCTGGAAGATCCATATGGATTCAGTGTTGGCGCTACAAAAGGATTGATATACGTACTGTTATCATCCCTTCCGAAGGAATTTACCTGCACTTCAAATGATTTTTTCTCCCGCTTCGGAATGGAAAGCGGAGAGGTGAAATTGGGAGCGTCCTGGCTCTTTTTTCTATTGATCTCATCCATCGCGGCAAGCATATCCACCTGCTTGCGTTGCCCGTAAGGATCACTGTCCAGGAAATTGCCATCTGGCAATTCGAAATAAGTAGGCGTTTGCCAGCTGAAGGCAAAATCTTTCCACGAAATCCCGATTTCCTTCCTGTTGATCTCAAAATCTTCTCGGTTCCAGCGCTCGTACTCCTGGGCCTGAATGCTAAAACTGGCAAAGATGAAAATAATAAAAAGGAAAGCTCTCATTTTTCGGTTTTCAGTATGCGATCAAAGATTGTGCTAAAATAACGGAATTTTTCAATTTAAATTTCGAAGGCTTCCGTAAGATGCAGAAATGGGAATAATTCAATTTATAGACTAAGATTTTTAACTTCCGAATACTTTTATGAATAATATTCTTTTATTCATAAAAAATAGAATAACGTTAAGAAAAGCAGCAAATATCTCCTTAATTTAACATTAAATTTACATATATTTACTCAAACACCTTAACCAATTTCAACATTATGACAAAAAGAATTACTTCATTTTTTGTCGTCTTTTTTACCTTATTCAGTTTTTTACTAAGCGCACAGGAAACGGCTGTAAAGGGTAAAGTGACCGACGAAAATGGAATGCCCATGTTTGGGGTGACCATTCAGCTAAAGGGCACGAATTCAGGAACCACAACCGATTATGACGGGATGTATTCGATCAGTGCGCCAGATGGCAGTACGCTGATTTTTTCTTTTGTAGGCTACACAGCAAAAGAAGTGCCCGTGACCGGTAGAACCTTAGACGTTAGCCTGGCGCCAGATGAAAATGCGCTGAGCGAGGTAGTTGTTACCGCTTTCGGTATTGAGCGCGATACTCGTTCCCTGGGATATTCGGTATCCAAGGTAGAAGCCGAAGATGTGAATATGACCGGTAATACCAACGCCATCCAGGGATTACAGGGGCGTGTTGCCGGGGTACAGATCAATCAAAGTTCCGGTACCGCTGGTGGTGGAGTGGATATCCTGATCAGGGGAATTACTTCCATTAACCCACAACGTAGCAACCAGCCACTGATCGTAATCGATGGGCTGGCGATGGATAACAGTACTTTTTCCGGAGATGTGAGACCGAGCGCAGGATCGAACTCTCCGAGCAGTGCGGAACAATTTTCATTCACAAACCGTGCTGCCGATTTGAACCCGGAAGATATCGAGTCGTTTAACGTGCTAAAGGGCGCCGCTGCGACAGCTTTATACGGTGTTCGTGCGGCAAACGGGGCAATTGTCATCACTACTAAAAAAGGAAAATTAGGAAAACCGAAGATCAATTTTTCGGCTTCTACCAGTTTTAAAGACATTGTACAAACTCCGGAATTGCAAAAGACCTATCGGGAAGGATATAGCGGTGCACCACGAACCTTATACACTCCAGAAACAGAATCCGGTTTTACCCGGCTTGGAGGAACTTCTTTCTATTCCTGGGGGCCGCGCTACAGCGATGATTCCTATACGATGGATGACGGGACGGTAATCGATCTTTCAGACGATCAATTCTACGATCCTTACGACCTTTTCAGAACCGGGGTGCTTACACAGCTTGACCTGAGCATGAGCGGTGCTACCGAAAAAATGAATTATTACTTTTCTGTAGGTAACGACAGTGAAGAAGGAGTGTTGCCAAATACTTATTATGACAAAACGAACCTTCGCTTAAAGGCCGGTTACCAGGCCACAGATAATTTCAACATCAACACCTCTCTTACTTATGCCAATAGCGGTGGAGCGAGAGGAAATGGTGGAGATAAATCGGTTTTTAGTTCCCTTTCTTATTATTCGGCTACATTCCCGATCAATGATTATCAGAATGCAGATGGTTCTCAGCGAAATTACTCGTTTGGGGTGATCGATAACCCGAGATATTTATTGGAAAAAAGTCCGTTGAAGGATGATGTGAATCGCTGGATCGGGAATATTTCCCTTAACTGGAATCCTCGTGATTGGGTAAACCTGACCTATTCTGCCCAGATCGATAATTATTCTGATAGAAGAAACCGCTTCGTTCCACCAGATTTGGACGTGGGATCACAGGTAGGTGGTTTTGTGTTGGAGCAATACAATGATTTTCTTGGCCTGGAATCCAACTTCCTGGTGAATTTCACGAAAGACTGGAGTGATGACTTCAATACTTCCTTGACGCTGGGTAACCAGATTTCTGATACCAAAAGAGATTATGCTTACATAAGGGGAGAGACGCTGAATGTACCTGGTATTAACGATATTTCTAATACGATCAATATCTTCGGAAATAAGACCGAATCACAGATCAGGAACGTAGGTGTCTTCGGGGAGCTGAAAATGGATTATAAAAATGAGCTGTTCTTAACCGTAACTGGTAGGAATGACTGGGTATCCACTCTTCCGAAGGAAAACAGATCGTTCTTTTATCCATCGGTAAGTTTGGCTTATGATTTCCACAACCTGATTGACGAGAATAGCGATTTATTGTCATTCAGTAAATTGAGAGCTTCCTGGGCGGAAGTAGGAAAAGGGCCATTATTTGGCCAGGTTGGAAGCTATTATGTTTCTGATGGAAATTTCCCGTTTGGAGGAACCGGTGGCTACCGTGCCGATACGTCTATTGGAGATCCAATGCTGTTGCCAGAAAAGAACCGTTCTTTTGAACTAGGTGCCGATCTTCGCTTTTTCAGTAATCGTTTGCGTTTTGATTATGCGTATTATCAAACCACCGTTAATAACCAGATTTTCACAGTTGGAACGGCATACTCTACCGGGCTTTCAGGAATCGTAAGAAATGCCGGGAAATTCAAATCCTGGGGCCATGAACTTTTGATTTCCTATGATATTTTGAATAATGATGATCTCAAATGGGAAACCTACCTGAACTTCTCGACCAACCGTGGAGAAGTGGTAGAATTGCCGGAAGATATAGAAGCACTGATCTTCGCTGATGCCGGTTTTGCCGGAATCACTTCTGAAATTCGTGATGGAGACCGTCTGGGGTCCCTTTATGGATACACCTGGAGATATGAAAATGGCGAGCGCTATATTGATGAAAATGGTCTCCCCGTGATCAATCTAGATGAAAGAGTGAAAGTTGGAAATGCTTTTCCAGATTTTATCGCTTCCCTGGGTAACCGATTAAATTTTAAAGGAATTACCTTCGACTTCCTGGTAGAATGGAAAAAAGGCGGTGACCTATATGATTCAGGAAGAAGAAATGCCCTTCGAAATGGTATTCTGAAGGTGACTGAATTCCGCGATCAGACCACGGTATTTGATGGAGTAATGGACGATGGCAATGGAGGTTATACCACCAATACCACAGAAGTATTGATCGATCAGGATTACTACAGAAGTTCGACAGCTTACAATAGGGCTGCTGAAATCCTTGTTCAGGATGCTTCCTGGGTGAAACTCCGAAATATTTCTTTAGGTTACGATTTCAAAGGAAGCATTCTTAGCGCGCTGCATGCCGAGAGACTGTCAGTTTCAGCGAGTGCTCAGAATATCCTTGTCTGGACGCCTTACGATGGGTACGATCCGGAAGGAAATCAGTACAGTGCGGGAAGTAACGTTTATGGATTTGCAGGTTTGAGTACGCCACTGTCACAGATCTATTCTGTAGGATTTAAATTAGGATTTTAAAAAATTGATTATGAAGACTTTTTATAAAATATGTTGTTTAATAGCGCTCGTGGGAAGCTTTTCCTGCAGTGACGATTATTTTGACGTAAATACGCCCTCCGGCACGGCAGACCTGGACCAGCTGCGAATTAATGACCTGCTGGCTCCGGTGATTTTCCGGACTGTGGAAGGGCAGTATTCGGCAGAGTTGACCTTCGGAAATTATACGCAGTATTTCGTGGGGCAGGGAGGAACTGCTTCCGGTGAAACCACGGCTTCCGGGCTTTGGTCCAACGTATACCTGTATTCCTTTCCGAATATCGATGTGATCAAACAAAAAGCCGAAGCTTCTGGGGCGATTCATTACGGCGCGGTAGCTGATATTCTGAAGGCCATGAATATTGGTATCGCGACCGATACCTGGGATGATATTCCACTATCTGAAGCATCGATGGGCGATGATAATTTATTCCCTTCCTTTGACACCCAGCAGGAAGCCTACGACCAGTTGTTTGCCTTGCTGGATGGGGCAATCAGTGCCCTTCAAAGTACCGATGATTCTGGGATAAGCCTGGGTAGTGAAGACCTGATCTATAACGGTGACCTGGATAAGTGGCTCAGAGCCGCCTATACCCTCAAGGCTCGTTACCAGTTGCATTTGGTGAATAAAGGAGTCACTTCCCCTCAGGATGTTTTAACAAGTATTGAAAACGGGTTTACTTCCAATGATGATGATTTCCAGATGTTTTACGATGATAGAAGTATCAATCCAAGATATTCTACGGAAATCCTTGCCAGGAATACCGGGAATTTTCATAATGATCTTGCCAGCCAGATCGTGAGCATGATGAACGGAGATTATTACCCATTTGAAAGCGACGCTCTCGAGATCGATCCGCGTTTACCGGTTTTCGGAACGATTGATAACGACGAAGACACCGAGTGGAAAGGATATGTTAGTGGGGCCGGAGGAGTTTCTCCTGATGGTACTCCTGGAAACGTCCAGTTTGTTGAAGGCGGTTATTATACCCGTGCAGATGCGCCGATCGTAGTGATCACTTATGCGGAAGCCCAATTTATCAAGGCGGAAGCAGAATTTCTGGCTAATGGAGGAACCACAACAAGTGCTGGAACAACTGCTGAAGGTTATGAGGCATACCTGGAAGGGATCAGAGCCAGTATGGCAAAATATGGGGTGGATGGAAGCGCTTATTTGGACGATCCTGCTGTAGATGTGGGAATGGACAATCTGATGCTCAATCACATTATGAAAGAAAAATATATCCATAATTTCCTAAATCCGGAAACTTTTGTGGACTTCAGAAGATATGATTTTTCAGATGACGTATTTACCGGTCTTACTGTTCGTGAATCTGAAGGTGAAAGCGGTGATTACGCCGGTATGTGGTTCCGAAGAGCGACCTATCCTTCTACTGAATTGAACCGAAACGGCGACGTGGTACTGGCAAACCAGGAAACTCCTGTGACACCGGTCTGGTGGGACGCCGAGTAAAGTAATCTAACCAATGATAAGAACTGCTGCAATACTTCGTGTTGCGGCAGTTTTTTTTGAAATAAAACGATATCTTACGCCAAATTACAATCATAAATCACAACATGAAAAAAGTAGTATGCATCGGGATATTCCTGCTAAGTTTTTACGGTTTTAGCCAGGAAACTTCCAGTTTTGAAACTAAAACCATCGAATTGATCAAAATGACCTCGGGACAACAATTTGAAGTCATCATGGATCCGCTGGTTAAAATGGTGCCGGAAGAAAATCGAGAAGACTTCAAAAAAGAATTGCGGGATAGCACATTCGAATTATACGCGCAGATGGCTGAAATTTATATGAAAAATTTTACCGAAGAAGACATCGATAAGATCCTCGAATTTTATCACACACCAGTAGGCGAAAAAATGGTAGCCACTCTTCCGGAAATAACTAAAGAAGGAATGGAGCTGGGGCAGGCCTGGGGTATGAAATTACAACCAATTATGGCAAAATACATGCAGTAGAAAGATAACTGCTAATATTTAAAAGCCCGCTGTAGCGGGCTTTTCTTTTTCATACCAGCGGAATATGCTATTTTTACACAAAACAAGAATATGAGCAAGATAGACTGGAAAACTGTGAAGCAGTACGACGATATCACCTATAAAAAAGCGAACGGAGTCGCAAGGATCGCCTTCAACAGGCCCGATGTTCGTAACGCTTTTAGACCAAAAACCACTTCGGAATTACTGGATGCCTTTAAAGATGCGCATGAAGATACATCCATCGGGGTCGTTTTACTCTCAGCTGAAGGGCCGTCCAGCAAAGATGGAAAATGGGCTTTTTGTAGCGGCGGTGACCAGAAAGCAAGAGGGCACCAGGGATATGTGGGAGAGGATGGCTACCATAGGTTGAACATTCTGGAAGTGCAACGCTTGATCAGGTTCATGCCTAAAGCGGTGATTTGTGTAGTTCCGGGTTGGGCTGTTGGTGGAGGGCACAGCCTCCATGTCGTTTGTGATTTAACTTTAGCCAGTAAAGAACACGCGATCTTTAAACAAACAGATGCCGATGTTACCAGTTTTGATGCAGGTTACGGGTCAGCGTATCTGGCAAAAATGGTAGGGCAGAAGAAGGCGCGCGAGATCTTTTTCCTTGGAAGGAATTATTCTGCACAGGAAGCCTATGAAATGGGAATGGTCAATGCCGTTATTCCACATGAAGAACTGGAAGATACCGCTTACGAATGGGCGCAAGAGATCCTCGCGAAGTCACCAACCTCTATCAAAATGCTGAAATTTGCCATGAATCTTACGGATGACGGTATGGTTGGTCAGCAGGTTTTTGCTGGCGAGGCAACAAGACTGGCTTATATGACTGACGAAGCAAAGGAAGGAAGAGATGCATTTTTGGAAAAACGTAAGCCGAATTTCGAAAAGAAATGGATCCCATAATCGGAAAAGAAAAAGCATAAAAAACGCCGCGATGATCATCGCGGCGTTTTTTATAGCTCCTTAATATTTTATCGTAAAGACGGATATTTTTCAGGATTGGCTTCATGCATGATAGCATAGATCTTTTCAAAGATATCTTCCGGGGAAGGTTTTGAAAAATAATCTCCATCACTACCATAAGCTGGCCTGTGTTCCTTTGCCGTCAGGGTTTGCGGTTTACTGTCAAGATACCTCCAGGCATCCTGTTTCTCCATAATTTCCTGCAAAATATATGCGGAAGCACCTCCTGGAACATCTTCATCAATCACCAGCAGGCGGTTGGTTTTTTCAACACTTTTTACAATGTCATGGTTTACATCAAAGGGTAATAATGACTGTACATCGATCACTTCAGCATCAATATCAACTTCCCCAAGCTCTCGGGCAACCTGCTCCACAATACGCAGGGTAGAACCATACGATACCAGCGTGATATCCTTTCCTTCTTTCAGCGTTTCCACTTTTCCGATAGGTGTCTTGAATTCACCAAGGTTTTCCGGCATTTTTTCCTTGAGTCGGTAACCGTTCAGGCATTCCACGATCAGTGCAGGAGTATCCAGATCTAATAACTGGTTATAGAAGCCTGCTGCTTTTGTCATATTTCGAGGAACCAATAAATACATTCCTCTCAACAGGTTCAGCAAACCGCCCATTTGTGAACCACTATGCCAGATACCTTCCAGCCTGTGGCCTCGTGTTCGAACGATCAGCGGTGCTTTCTGGCGGCCACGGGTTCGGTAATGAAGCGTTGCCAGATCGTCACTCATGGTCTGCAGGCAGTACATGATATAATCTAAATACTGAATTTCTGCGATAGGGCGCAAGCCTCGCATGGCCATCCCGATTCCCTGCCCTAAAATGGTGGCTTCACGGATCCCGGTATCTGAAACCCTGAAGGCCCCAAATTTTTTCTGAAGTCCTTCCAATCCCTGGTTCACATCACCAATTTCCCCTGCATCTTCTCCAAAGATCAAGGTCTCCGGACGTTTGCTGAAAATTGTATCAAAATTGTCACGAAGAATGATCCTGGCGTCCACTTCCGTAGTTTCATCAGAATAAGATGGAAGTACTTCCTCTGTAAAATTCTCCTCTTTATAGAGTGTCGAGCTGTAATCAGCTTCGGTTACGGCCTCGTAATCTTTTAACCAGTTCAGTAATTCGGTTCGTGAACTGGAATTCTCTCCAATAAGAAACCTCAGGGTTCTGCGACCTGCTGAAACGATATCTTTTTTAAGTGGCTCACGATTTCCTTTTAGTTCCTCACGGATTGGTTTGATAAAATTGGCGTTTGCACTTTCCTCAAGCACCTGATCAAGAATCTTCAGTAGACTGCGTTTTTTCTCCATCATGGGTTTCAGATACGCGTTCCAGGCTTTTTGCTTGGCATTACGAACCGTCTTTTTGATCTGCTTTTCAAGATCAACCATCTGGTCTTCCGTCGCAAAATCATTTTCAATGATCCAGTTTCGGAGTTTCAGATTACAGTCGTGCTCTTTTTCCCATTTCAGCCGCTCCTCGCTTTTGTAGCGTTCATGCGATCCGGATGTGGAATGTCCCTGTGGCTGGGTTAATTCCACCACATGGATCAGAACAGGGCAGTGCTCCCTGCGTGCCAGCGCCCCGGCTTTTTCATAGGTGTCCATCAACGCGGCATAGTCCCAGCCGTTTACCACCAGGATTTCATACCCTTTATCCTCTTCGTCTCTCTGGAAACCTTTCAAAATTTCTGAAATATTTTCTTTGGTGGTCTGATGTTTTGCATGAACAGAAATACCGTATTCGTCATCCCACACGCTCATCACCATGGGTACCTGAAGTACTCCAGCGGCATTGATGGTTTCCCAAAAATGACCTTCGCTAGTACTGGCATTACCAATAGTTCCCCAGGCTACTTCATTTCCTTTATCTGAAAACTTTTCGGCATCGATGCCTTCTACGTTTCTATATATTTTGGAAGCCTGAGCCAAACCTAACAATCGGGGCATTTGCCCGGCAGTAGGAGAAATGTCTGAACTGGAGTTCTTTTGTTCCATCAGGTTCAGCCAGTTCCCATTCTCATCTATACTCGGAGTCATGAAGTGACCACCCATCTGTCTTCCTGCTGACATGGGTTCGTTTTCCACATCAGTATCAGCATAGAGGCCGGCAAAAAACTGCTCGGGAGTTAATTCGTTGATGGCCATCATAAAAGTCTGGTCTCGGTAATAACCCGATCTAAAATCACCTTTTTTGAAGGCTCTGGCCATTGCAAGCTGCGGTACTTCTTTTCCGTCTCCAAAAATTCCAAATTTGGCTTTCCCGGTAAGTACCTCTCGTCTACCAAGCAGGCTGCATTCCCGGCTGGTAACTGCGACGCGATAATCTTCCAGAACCTGGGATTTAAACTCGTCGAATGAAATTGAACTTTCCGTTTGTGTCTCGCTTTGCATGAACATATTTTTGGATGACAACAAATGTAACGAAAATCAGGATTAAATACAATTCATCATTTTTCCGTTTTATTGACAATTCAATAATTTTAACCTTTATTTATTATTTTTTATTAAAATAAGACGTTAAGTATTATGAATTTGTTGAAAATACTTAAATACGGTTTTGAAATACGGAATTTTTCCTTAATACCAGCGCCTGGTGAAGAGCCTGATGAGCGTATTGATGTCTAAGGATACGATAAACCGGATCTTCTGGTCATAATTAGGGTCGTCCAGTTCCCATCCTAAATTGGAATAAACCGGGAAAAAGAGTTCGAAATAATCCTGAACCAGGCTCACGCGAATACCAGAATCGTATAAAAATTTCCCATTTTCGCCCCTGTTTTTCACCATTCCAATATCACCGTAGGCATAGATCCAGTTCCAGATATTGGTACTGGCGTTCATGGACATCAGCCATTCATTGGCATATTCGGGTTGAAGCTGGGACTTGAAACCACCCTCGGCCATAATGATTTGCTGACTGAAAAGTCCACTGCCTTGGCTTCTTCCGTAGTAATTATAATCGAAAAGATAATCGGTAGGGCGATCCAGGGCAAAGCTGAAATAATCATTATTTCGCTTGTCATTGTACAAAAAGGTACCCGTGAAAAACCGAAGATTGACCTGGCGGTTATTGGTAAATAATTTTCGGTATTCAGCAGTAGCTGAGATCTTGCTGAATTTATCGGAAAGCTGCCAGTCTATCGAAGCCGTTAGATATTTGATGAAATTGGGGTTGCTATAGGCGTAATTTACATTGAAGACATTATAATTTGGTTGTTCCAGCGGAAATTCAGGATTTTCGTCCCGCTGAACTTTTACATTCCTGATCAGCAGGCGTTGCCCTTCATTACTTCGGAGATACGGATTTCTGAAGGCGAAAAGCAGGTATGGCGTGATCTTTTTGTAAAAGAGGTTATATCCATATGAAAAACGGTTTCCGGAGATCCCATAACGAATGGCATATAGCTTCTGATTATCGAACTGATGGGTGTTGGAAAGCCCGCCGGAACCCACAATCGTTTGACTATTAAAACCGTATTTCGGTGAAAAACTGAAATTGAAGGTTTTGCTGAGCACGGTTTTGTTGTAAACCTTCGGGCCAATCGCGATACCATCATACAGGTTATATTCAAATTCCGGCATAAAGAAAATCTGGTTGTAACGGGGATCTTCTATGTCCTGCAGGAGCCGGAACTGGATAGGCTTATTAAAGAGTTTCGTCACACCGCGGTAGTTATTGCGCTGGTTGAACTCCGGGATCTCCTGTTCGTAATTCAGCGCCAACCGGTCAATTCCTTCTCTGGGAACCACCACAGTATCATTGGAAGCGGGATCTTCCACCCATTTTTTGAATACGATATCTCCATCCTTGATACCATAAAGACTTACCGGCATATGCGTATTCCGTAGGTCCCGGATGACTGCCTGAACAGAGTCATCGGTTTTACGAATATCGGTCAGTTTAAAATCAATCTTTTTGTTGGTACCCACATATTCCTGAAAGAACCATGAGATGTCTTTTTCTGAATTATTTTTCAGAGTATTTTCAAAGTCCCGGGCACTCACCTTCCGAAGCATGTTTGCCTCGTAGAATTCTTTGATCGACTGCTGCACGCTTTCGTCTTCCAGGTAAGCCTGCAGGTATTTCATGCCCACACCGGCCTTGTAGGCATTGGCGATATTTTTATTGAATTTTACCAGGGAATCCTGCGAAGTAGTGAGTGGCTGGTCCAGGTTCATTCTGGCCATGTTCATATACAGGAACTGGTACTGGTCATTGAATTCCAGATCTGCCGCATGAAACCATCGTAAACCTATAATCTTGCTAAGATTCCCAAGCAGCTTCATATTCGGGTAATAGCGATCTACATAATCCATCATCAGCGTATACATCATGGCATCAATGACCCACTTTTCGGTACGCGGATTTACCAGGATCGTGTTGGTGAGGTAATTTTCAGTAAGCGTCTTGAAGATCTTAATGTCATACTGGAAACCATCTGGAAAGGGCCTGATGAAACTGGGCAACTGGTTGAGGCCATAGACCGGGTTGTTGAGGTAATCTTCCTGAGTGATGAAAATGTCTTTATGCGGATAAGTTCCCAGGTTTTCTTCCAGGAAATTCAAAGCCTTTGTGAGCACCGCTTTTTTCATATTGAATTCGATGTCTTCGTCTTCAATATTGGTAATGATCTGTTTATCATTGATCGCCAGCGACTCGAAAATATAAGTTTTGGTGATGTACATTTTGCTTTCCAGGCGTTCACTTCCGCTAAAGCTGAGTGTCTTACAGCCTTTCTGAGTCTTGGTACGATCGAGGTTGAGAGAGGAAGCCGCGTAAAATTCGGTTGGAATGTCCAGTTTGATCCGGATATTATAAGGCTGGACATATTGAAGGCCCAGATCCTGATGGCTATATAGCTTCCACCCGTTATCTAAGGGAGCGGGAACGAGGTACCAGTAGCGAAGCTTATAATTATGATCGCGATCCATTCCGAATCGCGTGAAATTATCTTCCGGCACCCGAACGGTATAATGGAAATTCAGGTCTATACTGTCGCCGGGTTGCAACGGTTGCTCGAGATTGATCCTAAGCAGGTCGACGATGTCGCCGGGACGATCCCAGTTCAGAGAATCTCCCTGAGAATCGGTAACTTCATGTATATAAGTATGGCCTCTTTCATGATCTTTGGCAAAATGAAAACGTCTTTTGTAATCTTCCGCAAAACGGCGGGCCAAAGCTGAGTTTTTAGAACTGAACGCATTGTTCCAGTCGTTGAGATAAATGCTAACCAGTTCCCTTTTTTCCGTATTGATAAAACGGATGTGCTGGGAAATTTCCAGGCTCCGGGTACTGTCTACCAGCCGGGCATCGATTTCCATGCTGTTCTGGGCCGAAACCCAAGATGAAAACAGACAAAAAATAAGGGAAAACTGAAGGTATCTCAAGTATGCTTGAATTTAAACTGCTGAGCAATCGGCACTAAATATAAACAAACTTTGATACCTTCAATAATGCTATTAACTAGAAATTAGGACTGAGGTTGTATTCGTCGTAGAATTTGTCCAGGATTTCAATGACCTCGTCTTCGGTATCTACCACCTGGACCAGGTCAATATCGGCCGCACTGATGTTTTGGAAGCTATCAAGCAGGGTAGTTTTGATCCAGTCTACAAGTCCGTTCCAGAACTCGCTACCCACAAGAATAATGGGGAATTTGTCAATTTTATGGGTTTGAATAAGCGTGATGGCTTCGAAAAGTTCATCCAGCGTTCCGAAACCACCTGGCATTACCACAAATCCCTGGGAA
Source organism: Christiangramia flava JLT2011 (assembly GCF_001951155.1). Taxonomy (NCBI): domain Bacteria; kingdom Pseudomonadati; phylum Bacteroidota; class Flavobacteriia; order Flavobacteriales; family Flavobacteriaceae; genus Christiangramia; species Christiangramia flava. The sequence goes on along the minus strand of NZ_CP016359.1, from coordinate 162,735 downwards.
TATTTAACAAACATTACCTTTCTAACGAAGAAGTAGTCAAAATCCAGGCTCTTGTCATTATCAATATACGGGTTGTCGTGCTGCTCGAAAGGAAGTTCGATATTCAGTCCTACGGAAGTCCCTCCCGCAAGATGTGCTCCCTTGTTCCCGGCTTCCATGATCCCGGGGCCACCGCCGGTGATCACGCCATAACCGTGATCCACGATTTTTTTGGCAATTTTTTCAGTAAGCTGATAGTATTTCATATCAGGTTTTGTCCTGGCAGAACCGAAGATGGATACGCATGGGCCAATCTGGCTTAGCTTTTCGTAACCGTTAACAAATTCTCCCATGATCTTGAAGATCGCCCAGGAATCGTTGGTTTTGATCTCATTCCAGGCCTTGTTTCTATTGTGCTTTTTAATCATTTTTTAATTCTATTTCAGTTCCTTTTTCAGGAATTGAGCGGTATAACTTTTTTTGTTTTTGATAATTTCTTCCGGAGTTCCGGTTGCGACGATCTTTCCGCCGCCTTTTCCACCTTCGTAGCCAATATCGATAATATGATCGGCCATTTTGATCACGTCGAGGTTGTGTTCAATGATCAGGACGGTGTTTCCTTTATTGGTTAATCTATTGAGAACTTCCATGAGCACCCGGATGTCTTCAAAATGTAATCCCGTGGTTGGCTCGTCTAATATATAAAAGGTATTTCCCGTATCTCTTTTGGACAGTTCGGTAGCCAGTTTGATTCGCTGGGCTTCCCCGCCGGAAAGTGTTGTAGACTGTTGGCCAAGGCTGATATAACCCAGTCCAACGTCCTGGATGGTCTTCAGTTTTCGATAGATCTTCGGAATATTTTCGAAGAAATCAGTCGCTTCATTGATGGTCATTTCCAGCACATCAGCAATCGATTTTCCCTTGTATCGAATTTCGAGCGTTTCACGGTTGAAACGTTTTCCCTGGCAGGTTTCGCATTCCACGTAAACATCTGGCAGAAAATTCATTTCGATCACCCGGAGGCCACCGCCTTTACAGGTTTCACACCTTCCGCCTTTTACATTAAAACTGAAACGCCCCGGTTTGTACCCGCGGATGAGTGCTTCCGGAGTTTTGGCAAATAAGCTGCGAATTTCAGAAAAAACACCGGTATACGTTGCCGGGTTAGACCGTGGTGTACGGCCAATAGGTGATTGGTTGATATCGATCACCTTATCGATATGTTCCAGGCCTTTGATCGATTTATAAGGTTTTGGCTCTTTCACGCCATTGAAATAATGGGCGTTCATGATTGGATAGAGCGTTTCATTGATCAGCGTAGATTTACCACTTCCTGAAACTCCGGTGACCGCGATCATTTTTCCTAATGGAATGGAAATATCCACATTCTTCAGGTTGTTTCCCGTGGCTCCTTTCAGTTCTATTTTTTTGCCATTCCCTTTACGCCTTTCTTCGGGCACGGCAATCTCTTTTTCGCCATTAAGATATTGCGCCGTTAGGGTTTCGTGCTGCATTAATTCCGCCGGAGTACCTTCACTAATAATCTCGCCGCCGTGTTTTCCAGCACGCGGACCAATGTCGATGACGTAATCTGCCCGTTCGATCATGTCTTTGTCATGCTCCACAACGATTACCGAGTTCCCGATATCACGAAGACTTTCTAAGGAATTGATCAGTTTTTCATTATCACGTTGGTGCAGCCCAATACTGGGTTCGTCCAAAATATATAGTACGCCCACGAGTTGTGAACCAATCTGGGTGGCAAGCCGAATTCGCTGGGCTTCTCCACCAGAAAGAGATTTAGAACTCCTGTTTAGGTTCAGGTAGGTAAGACCCACGTCCACCAGGAATTGTAGCCGTGTCCTGATTTCTTTGATCACTTCGGAAGCAATTTTCAGCTGTTTTTCTGAAAGATTCTTTTCGATACCATCGAACCAGTCGCTCAGGTCGCTGATGTCCATTTCAGACAATTCCGCGATATTCTTTTCGGCCACACGGAAGTAAAGTGCCTCTTTTTTCAATCGACTGCCTTCGCATTCCGGGCAATCCACCTTGTCCATATATTCTTTGGCCCATCGGCGCAAGCTGGTAGAATCGTTGTTCTTGTAGGTTGTTTCAATAAATTGGGCAACACCTTCAAAATCGATCTTATATTCCCGAGTAATACCCAGCGATTTTGATTCTTTGGAAAATTTCTCTTTTCCGCCGTAGAGGATCATTTGGAGAGCCTCTTCTGGAATCTTTTCAATAGGGTCTGACAAGCTGAACTCAAAGCGATCGGCGATCAACTGAAGCTGGGAGAAAACCCAGTTTTTCTTTTGTGGACCATGAGGTGCCAAAGCACCAGATTTGATCGATTTGGAGCGATCTGGAATGATCTTATGCTCGTTTACCTGGTAAAGTGTGCCAATACCGTTGCAAACCGGGCAGGCACCTTTTGGAGAGTTGAAAGAAAAGCTGTTCGGCTCCGGGTTAGGGTAACTGATTCCCGTTGTGGGACACATTAAATTCCTGCTAAAATACCGGATATCGCCTGTTTCCTGGTCCAGGATCATCAAAGTGTCCTCCCCATGATACATGGCCGTTTTGATACTTTCTTCCAGCCTTTTTTCAGAATCGGTTTTGTCTTCAATCTTCAGCCGGTCTATAACGATCTCAATATCATGCGTTTTGTACCGGTCGAGCTTCATACCTTTTTCAATATCGCGAACCTCCTCATCTGTACGAACCTTTACAAACCCCTGTTTGGCGATCTGTTCAAAAAGTTCCCGGTAGTGCCCTTTTCGACTTCTGATGACCGGTGCCAGAATAGACACCTTACGATCTTTAAACTTTTCTATTATAAGGTCTTTGATCTGGCTATCGGTATAGCTCACCATCTTTTCGCCAGTCTTATAGCTGTATGCATCAGCGCCTCTCGCAAAAAGCAGGCGGAGGAAATCATATATTTCCGTAATCGTTCCTACTGTACTTCGAGGGTTTTTACTCGTCGTCTTTTGCTCGATCGCAATAACCGGTGAGAGTCCGTCAATTTTATCAACATCAGGTCGCTCCAGGCTTCCGAGGAATTGCCGGGCATACGCCGAAAAAGTTTCGATGTATCGCCGCTGGCCTTCCGCATAAATCGTGTCAAAAGCCAGGGATGATTTTCCGGAACCCGATAGGCCGGTAATTACGACCAGTTTTTCTCGGGGAATGTTAACGTCTATATTTTTGAGATTATGGACTCTAGCTCCTAAAACTTCAATCTGCTCGTCGTTGTGTGCCATAAATTTATTCAAGAGGGCAAAGGTAATTATTGTAGTATAAATTAGAAAGGTAGAATGTAAAAGCCTTTTTAAATTAACAGTCCTGCCGTCACAAAATCCTCAAAATTTAGAAGGATTACTTAAGAAAAGTGAAAATCTTGTTAACGTAAACTGTTGATGTCTTAAATTCAGCAGTTTATCGATTTGTATTTTACTGATTGTCAGGCTAATATTACCGCTAATTTTTAGGAAGATACGGGTTTTCCTCTATATTTGGTACTACCAACCAACCTCCAAAACACTTCAATATCCCCTAATTTGACCCGCTATTTTGCTGATGGCTAAGTAGTTTAATGTTGAGAGGTAACCAATGGAAAAAAAGCAACTGCTAATTGTGAGCCGGGATCAGGCGTTGATTGATTCGATAACGGAAAAGGTGAGTGTGGTCTATGAAGTGACTACCGAAGCGGCTATACATGCTGCTTTCAACTGTGCACTCAGTCTTTTGCCAGACACCATATTATTCGATAAAACATCCTATAATAAGGTAACCGATTTTAAAAACCTTAAAAATTTTAAATCCACCCATTTTTTAACAAGAAGTTATCTCCTGGTGTTGAGCAAGAGGGAAGAGATCCCGATGCTTAACAGACGGTACAAATCGATCATAGACGAATTTATTCCGGCCATACAGGATGATGAGCGAATCGCAGAACGAATTAAAAAAGCTTCTTTTAAAAATCAGGTCAATTTCAATTACTGGTACGAATGTTTTATGGGGCTGTTCAATTTAATGGCAAAACCGGTCTTACTACTTCAGCAGAATGCCGTACTTGGAATGAACGACTCCTTTAAAAAGACTTTTAAAATCGAGCAGAAAGATGGCCTGAAGCTTACAGATTTTGTCAATATAGAAAACAAGGCGAAGCTGAAATCCAGTATCCGGAACTTTGTGAGAGGTAAGCATCATAAGGCTGTGACTCATACCTCGATACTGATTGGAAATGATAAGGTACGAAATGCCCGAATCAGTTTATCTAAATTAAGTCGCAACATTACTGATCAATTTATTATGATCATTGATTTTGCCGGTGAAGAATATAGTATTAACCAGGCAATTGGATCGCGTGCCGGCCAGATAGAAAAGTGTTTTGAAGAAAACAGTGAATTAGCAGAGTTCTGCTTCACAAAACGAGAAAAGGAAATAATGGAACTTCTTTGTAAAGGATATAAAACCAAGGAAATTTCCGAGACTTTATTCATTTCTCCGAAGACCATTGAAAAGCATCGTTCAAATATTATTAAAAGAACGAATTCAGAAACGATTTTAGAAAGTGTCGTGTTTGCTCTTAATCATAAGTTAATACAATCACCATTTTCTTAAAAGAATGTTAAACGATCACTAGTATGGAAATTATAGGGGAATTCCCCCATAAACATAAGAGAAAACCTAGCATACATTTACAGAAGTATTAAGTACAGAAGTCACCCCATCTTCCCTATTTAATTTTCAACCCTGCACCCCCAAATTCCTACAGCATATTGAGAAATTTTTGTTGAAATCGATGACGATCGATTTTGATGAACATATTTATTTATTAACCATTCTAAATAGTAAAAAATGCACAACCTAGAAAGACCACCCACCGGTAGGTAGTTCCGGTTTCAGAAACCGGTAATTCCCTTTATTAACCATTCTAAATTTTTTAAACCAAAACTTTGTAACATGAAATTAAATTATAATTACATGGTACTGGCTCTATTGCTGGTACTTTGCCTAACAGGCTGTTCGAAAGACGAAGCATCTTCAGTAAATACACCAGATGAGTCGCAATCAGCCACCATCACTTTCCAGGCTCTGCTGGATAATTTAGCAAACAGGTCTATGAATAAAGCTCATTTCGATCAGGTACCAACCTGTTCTGATGGGGTTCCGGAAATTGCTGTTATCGGCATAGAATACGGTAGCGAAAGTAAAACTGTTGTAGTGGATATTCTGGAAGATGAAGAAGGATATTTTACGGCCTACAGTGAAGATTTGAAAGTTCCGGTCCCAAGTGATGGAACAACTACGGTAACCGTAACCTCTTTCATGGTTTATGATGGGGCTACAGATGGTGATGAGACAGATATGTATTACAGTTCAGACTATGGAAACCTGATCTGGATTGCACCAATTTCCACCGATGATGAAAATGAAGATCAATTTGCTGGTTATGTAGACAATCCACTTCCTTACAGTTTTGAACTAAGTCCTGGAACTAAGCCTTATATTCCTATTGACGTACTTTGTTTCGACCGAAGAATGGTCAACGAATATGGTTATGTATTTTTCGATATCGATCAGAAAGAAATATTCAACTTCTGCCTGTTCGGTAACTACTGTACTCCAAGTGGCAGACACTACGTAGCAAATTACAGCATTGATGTATGGCTCGGTGACGATAATACAGGAATCCAGATCTATGATGGATTAATCTCTGAGGCTGTCGATTCCAACAATGATGGAATTTATGAAGAATCACCATTATGTATTGGTCTACCTGATGATCCGGATACAGCTAACGAAGAGTATTATTTTGAGATCACTTTAAGAGATTCTCCTGAATATGATGCCGGAGACGATGAAGGCCGTGTAGTTCTTGCAGGAGTACTTACTGAAGAAGAAGCTAAAAACCTATTTGTTGGCGATAGCATGTTGGAATACTACCACTTCCAGGTTGGTAATTGCGGCGAAAGCGATACTCCTCCAATCTTCAACGATCCTGAAGATGAAACCATGAGATATAAAAGTTGCTTGGGAGCCTTAAATGGTTCTGAAGCAGTCATCTTTGCGTATGCCAAGTTGGAAGGGAATTACCTCACTACAGAAGTTTGGGCGCCATACGTACCATCAGGAGAACATATGCAACATTTACATGGTTCTGCGGATGATACTTTCATCTCATCCTGTCCAGATGAGTCAGATGATGCTAATAACGATGGCTATATCGATATTAATGAAGGTCTTTCTGATTATGGCTTGCCTCAGTTGTTCTTGACTACTTCAGGAGCTACAAATGCCTCTGGCGGAACCTGGCCATCTGGTAGCAGTTATATGTATTCCAGAACGGTAACTCTTGGTAGTGCTGATACTCCTTCGAAAGCAGCTATGACCCCACTTGATCACAAAACTGTCGTGGTTCATGGTATGATGGTAGATGGAACATTTGATCCAAATATGCCAATCGCATGCGGACAATTAGAACTTAATAACTAATAACAACGGCAGGAGAATCTTTTTCTCCTGCCTTTTTTATAGAACCTTTCAAGGACCACCAATCCTTTATTAACCATTCAAATATTACAACTAAACTTTTTTATTATGAAACAAATCAAACTTTACCTGGGAGTACTGGCAATGTTTGCCATGCTGCTCACTTCCTGTAGCAAAGAAGAGACAGGAGCTGCACCGGGTGAAAATGCAAATGATTCGGCTACTTTAGAATTTGGAGCCGTTTTAAACGATCTAGCCAATAGGGCAATGACCAACAAAGCTCACTTTGATGACATTCCAGATTGCTCTGATGCCGATCCTGCAGTTGCGGTAATTTCATTCTCCTTTGGAGAAACCACTAGAACGGTAACCGTAGATATCATGGAAGATGAGCAGGGATTTTTCACAGCCTATGACGAAATGTTTAAAATTCCTGTAGGAGATGAGCCAACTGAAGTGACCCTGCATTCATTCATGGTCTATGATGGCGCTACTGAAGGAAGCGGACCTTTCTTCGATGAAGAAAACGGAAATCTAATCTGGATCGCACCTTCCGAAGCAGATAGCCCAGGATTGTTTGATGGTTATGTAGATCAGGCTTTGCCAATGACATTTTCTGTAGAGGCCGGAACCAAACCATATATCAGCGTAGAAGTATTATGTTTTGACAGGAGAATGGTCAATGAATATGGTTATCCTTTCTTTGACATCACTCCAAAAGAATTGTATCCACTTTGCTTCTTTGCAAACTACTGTTCTGATTCGGGAAGACATTATGTAGGAAATTATGCTGTAAGTGTATGGTATGATGACGGAATCGGGGAACCAATTCAAATTTATACTAACGAAGATCCAGAAACCGGTATGACCGGAGGGGAATACTCTGCAGATCCTTTATGTCTTGTGATCCCAGAATCGCCATTTGATGATCCAGATCAGGATTATATCATTTATCAGGTAACTCCATTGAGTTGGCCAGATTCTTACGGAACTATCGATGAAACTCCTATGCCAATGGTACATTTAAGCTGGAGTGATATAGAAGAACTATTGAGTGGTGATGATAACGATGAAACTACAGATTATATCCACCTATTTATCAATTGCGGAGATAACCCTGGAGGGGGGGATTGTATAGCAGGAGATTCTGACGAAGATGGTATATGTGATGATGTAGATGATTGTATCGATGTAGATCATGATGAGATTTGTGATGATCAGGACGATTGTATAAATGGTGTTGGTGCAGGGTGTAATCCAACCGGAGACTGTACAGCCGGAGATATTGACCAAGATGGCATTTGTGATGACATCGATGACTGTATCGACGTTGATGAGGATGGTATCTGTGATAATGAAGATTGTGATTACATAGATTGTGAAACTTATGAAGGTTGTGAAACTGCTTTCATGTTCGGAAACGATTATGACCTTGAATTCAGAGATATATATGAAGGAAACGGAAAAGGTAGATGGGGCTGGATCGCTCAAGGTTCAGGTACGTATACTATCTATGCGGCAGCCGGAAATAACTACAAAATGGATAATCCAGTCGGAACAGCAACCGTTTCTTCAGACGGCGATCATGTATATGTAACAATTGATTGGGCAGCAGGTTATGAGTTTACAGAATTGCATATTGATATTTTCTCAAGTATGCCTGACTATTCAGATTTAAAAGCTCCTGGACAGTATACTTATAATGAAAGCGATCATTCAGTTGAAGGTATGTACACTTATGACAACCCTTCCGGTGATGATACTTTCTATATTGTTGTACATGCTCAAAGTTGTTCTTTGGCAGATTAAAGATAGGTGTCGGCCTGCTCTCAACAGTGGGCTGATACTCACCATTCTAAATATTAAAACTTAAATTATGAAAAACATAAAATCATATTTTGCCTATGTTGGGATTTTCGCACTGTTACTTACTGCAGGGTGTAGTAAGGAAGAGTCAGGTGCGGTAAACAACGATCCGGCAGATCTCCAGTCGGCTACACTTACCTTTGGAGCAGTACTGGATGATCTCGCTGAAAGGGCAATGAATGCTTCCAGTAAGGCTCATTTCGACCAGGTGCCAGATTGTATGGAAGCGGAACCAGCGATCGCGTACATCAGGTTGACCTATGGTGATACGGAAATTATTACCACTGTTGATATCATGGAAGATGAAGAAGGATATTTTACAGCCTATAGCGAAGATCTGAAAATTCCTGTAGGAAGTAGTGCTACTGAAGTTACCTTAGAGGAATTTAAGGTTTACGATGGAGACACCTCAGAGCCAAGTGATGCATACTATAGTGAAACATATGGTAACTTGATCTGGATTGCGCCAAGAAGAACGAATGATAATCCTGATCAATTTGCGGGGTATGTCGATCAATCATTACCATTTAGCTTTGATGTGGAAGCTGGAACTAAGCCATATATTAATGTGGATGTATTGTGTTTCGACCGCCGTATGGTTAATGAATATGGATATGTTTTCTTCGATATCGTGCCAGAAACCATTTATCCGTTATGCATATTTGCAAATTATTGTAATGAAAGTGGAAGACACTGGGTTGCTAATTATGCAGTAGATTTAGTGTTTGGAGATGAAGAAGTAAGCCATCAACTGTATGATCATATGGACGATAACGCCATGGCTAGCGTTGGAACCACTCAGAGTGGGGAATTCTATGCAGATCCACTTTGTTTAGTAGTGCCTGGACCTCCAGCTAACATTGCAGATGATGAAACTTATCTAACATTGACCGTCTATCCAAAAGATTGGGGAGCCAGTTATGGAGATATCGATAATTCTCCAGTAGTCTATGAACTTTCATGGGAAGATGTGGAAGCCTTATTAAATGATGATGGAGAAACAAACGAGTATTTGCATATTTTCCTAGGAGAGTGTGAAGGAGCTATGACCGGTGACGGTGGTGGTGAAAACGAACCAATGGATTCTGATGGAGATGGTGTGTATGACAATGAAGATTTATGTCCTGATACCCCATCGGGTACACAAGTAAACAGTGATGGATGTCCAGATCAGGATGGAGATGGAGTAGCTGATACTGATGATAAATGTGCTGATACTCCCACAGGAGTACAGGTTGATGCCGATGGATGTGAAATCGTAAACGAAGTTTTAACTTGTACTGAAAGTCTTGGAGATCCTGCGCAAGGATGTACCAGGGCTTTGATACCAACCGTTGATCCAGTAGATTACACTTTGAAAGATGGATGGTTAATGCTGGTTAGTTCTGATGACGCAATTCCGATCCCATTATTTGAAGATGCTGGTACCGGTTATGGCCCATCGACTGGTAATATGACTCCAAGTTTAAGTGGAGGAGTAATGTCTTTTTCAGTCACTGCCAATGAAAATTACTCAATAAGTGGTTATCTTGTACAAGTGAAAGATTCTGAAGGAGATGATGTAGATGTATATTGTACTACTTCAGGAACTAGTATTGGAAGTGATTTGAGCTATCCAATCTATGTCAAAGCTATTGCAAACGTTTGTCCAACAAACTAATTTGCAAAACTCTTAACCCGACTGAATTAATTGACCGGGGGGTGACTAATTTTGCGGGTTAATTTACTCATCTTCCTATGAAGATGATGATAGGCTGCCTGGATTTTATCCAGGCAGTTTTTTTTATAAAAATTTTCCAGAATTATTTTTTATTACAGAAAAATATATATGTTAGTGACTGTACGTCAGTAAGATATAGTGCTGCTGCTAAAAGAAAACAAAACTGAAACATTAGATTTTTCAGCACTTTCCAAAGGTTCTTTTAAATTCTGTAAAGATTTTTTCGCGCTAACCCAAATCCCGAGGATCACTTTACAGATAGATGATGTGTAAGAAATTAATTGTTAAAAAATTAACGTTAATTTTTCTTAAAGATCATGGAATGAACTTTGCTTTTTACTGGCAAAACAAAAAGGAAAATTGAATCAAAACTTAAAAACCTACTTATGAGAAAACAAAAATTGTTTTTCTTGCTACCGGCTTTAGCATTTTTTGCCTGTAGTAAAGACCCCGTTACTGACCAGACCCAAATTTCAACGGAAAATCAAGCAACAATCATTAATGATGAGATAACTGAAATCGCCTTTCCAGACCAGAAGGGAAAAGTGTCAGATGTCTATTATACCGGGATGAAGCTTCCGGTTGAGAACGTAAACGGTAAACATGTTTACCAGGGAGATATATTGCTACCAAAAGGTAAAGTAAGTAAAAGTCCTGTTCAGTTAGTATATGAGAAAGGAGAAGCTCCAACCGAGAAGAGTACTGGTAGAACTTCACACTATTGGCCTGAGAATACCGTTTACTACGAAGTAGACGGAAGTCTGGGAAATAGTGATAGAGTTTATGATGCGATTCGTCACTGGGAATCGAACACGAATGTTCAATTTGTGAAGCGTTCAGGCCAGTCTAATTACGTATATTTCACTCCAGGTTCTGGTTGTTCTTCATATATCGGTATGATTGGCGGAAAGCAGGATATAACTTTAGCTGATGCTTGTACTACCGGGAATGTGATCCATGAAATTGGCCATTCTTTGGGACTTTGGCATGAACAAAGCCGTGCTGATAGAGATTCTTATATCACTATTCATTTTGATAATATTAAAAGCGGCCGCGAATATAACTTTGAAACCTACGTAGATTCAGGTTATGATGGTGATGAATTCACTTCTAAGCTGGACTTTGGTTCTATTATGATGTATAGTGCTTATGCCTTCTCGGCTAATGGAGAACCTACCATTACTAAGAAAGATGGCTCACTCTACAGCGCACAAAGATCTGCTCTTTCGAGTGGTGACATCCAGGGTATCAATTCTATGTACGGAACCTCCTCTTCTGGAGGAACTGAAATAAATTATATCAACGGCGAATATTATACAATTGCCGGGCTAACTGTGCTTCGCTCATGGGGGCTTTGGTATTATTATTCTGATAATCTTGGCTGGAGGGAAGTAAAACTAACCGACGCCGGTTATTGGACATATGCTTAATTGAAGAATAACCCGATAGGCATCTATCGGGTTATTTTAAACGTTTCTTCACACCTATCCACAATCACCTGTAGAATTAGTTCACAAAAATTTAAGAGGACAGAATTTCTCAGAAAATTTCGCACCAACAACCCAAGTCAAAATGCGTAAATGATCGATGAAATACATTTTTTGAATCTTAACATTAAATCCCTACTTATGAAAAATTCCAAATTACTACTGATGGGCTTATTGGCCTTTTTAACTTCCTGTAGCCAAGGCGAATCAATTAACGAAATCGCAAACGAATCGAATGCGATTGAAGTGCAGGATGACTTTACTGAAATTGCCTTCCCAGATCAGGAAGGAAACTGGTCTGACGTGTATCTCTACGGAAGAAAACTTCCAGTAGAAGAGATTGGAGGTAAATTTGTTTATCAGGGAGATATATTCTTACCCGAGAACCAGGTTTCCAGAACTCCCCAAAATTTAATTTTACAGGCCGGTGAAGATGAAGCTTCAAAAAGTGTTGGCCGTACAAGATTTCTGTGGCCCGAAAATATCGTTTTTTACTCCATAGATCCTTCATTGCCTTCTCAACAGCGTGTTCTTGATGCTATCGCTCATTGGGAAAGCAATACAGCTGTTCGTTTTGTAGAACGAACAGATCAGTCTAATTACGTATATTTTACTCCCGGTTCTGGATGTTCCTCTTATGTTGGAATGGTTGGAGGAAAGCAGTACATCACTTTGGCTGATGCTTGTTCTACCGGTAATGCTATTCATGAAATTGGACACTCCCTGGGATTATGGCATGAGCAAAGCCGTGCAGATCGCGATGAGGTGATTACTATTCACTATGATAATATTGTAAGCGGTCGCGAATACAATTTTTATACTTATGAAGAATCTGGCTGGGATGGAGCGGAATATACCAGCAGCCTTGACCTTGGTTCGATTATGATGTATAGCTCGTATTCTTTTTCTGCAAACGGCCAGCCCACCATTACACGTAAAGACGGTTCTACTTTCCGCGCTCAGAGAAGCGGACTTTCTGCCGGTGATATTGAAGGAGTCAATACCTTATATCCTGGTAGCGAACCAGATACTACCGATACTAGTGGAACTGATACTTCTACCGGCACCGATCCGGATACCAGTACTGGAGGTACTGAAACTGGTACTGGTGAGACAGGCGGAACTGGAACCGAAACAGGAGGTACTGAAACTGGAACAGGTGGAACCGAAACAGGATCGGGAGGAACTGAAACCAGCACAGGAGGAACCACTGAACCTACAACCACCACTCCAACTGAAACTGAATACATCAATGGGGAAACCTATACCATTGAAGGTGTTACCGTGTTAAGACTGGATAATAAATGGTGGGTTTACAGAGGGAAATCCTGGAAAGAAGTAGAACTGGTAAACGGCCGTTGGAGGTACGTGAAATAATTCTATAAAAGCCGGTCTATGACCGGCTTTTTTTATAATAATTCTTCAATTCTTTGTTCCGAATATGCCTGTAATTCCGGAAAGAATTGGCGAAATTCCTCTTCAAAGTCTTTATAGAATTCCTTTAATTGAACGATAGACTGGTCCATATTGGAGCGCCTACCCGTACGTCGGTTCATGCCCTGAAGCACTTTCTGAATACCCTCCAGACTGGCATAACTTAGCAGCCAGTTGTCCGCGATCATAAAATCCATAAATTGCTGAACTCGTTTTGGCAATATGCTGCGATTCTTCAGAAGAAGTTCATAGAATCCGGCTGTATATTGCGGTAAAGGGGTCGTTGAAAATTCCTCCCAGTTAGCTGCCAGAAAATGATCGTAAAAAATGTCAACGATCACCCCGCTATAATGACTGTAAAATGGAAAAAGCCGGTGAGTACTTTTTCTCACGATCGGGTGACCATCAGTAAACGAATCAATTCCACGGTGCAGAATAATCCCATTCTGGATCATTTCAGGAAATTTCAGATAAGCTTTCCCTTTCACGGAATCAGCTATGAAATTACCAATTTTCAACTCGTCAATTTCCGCAGAAAGATAAATATGGGCCAGGAAATTCATAGGCGGAAGATACAAATTCAAAAGGGTAAATTTCTGTTAACATTTGGTCTTTCTTTACAGTGCAATCTATATTTGTGAAAAATTTACTTCATGAGTTTAATAAAATCGATCTCCGGAATTCGCGGAACTATCGGCGGAAATACCGGGGATAATTTAACCCCAATAGATACAGTAAAATTTGCAGCTGCCTACGGAACCTGGCTGAAAGCACAATCTGATAAAAAATCATTAAAAGTCGTGGTGGGTCGTGATGCCCGAATTTCGGGAAAAATGATAATGGAATTGACCATGCAAACCCTTGTTGGTCTCGGCATCGAAGTGATCGATATTGGTCTTTCCACTACGCCTACCGTAGAAATTGCGGTGCCTAAAGAACAGGCAGATGGTGGAATCATTTTAACGGCCAGCCATAATCCAAAACAGTGGAACGCCCTGAAGCTTTTGAATAGCAAAGGGGAATTTCTGGATGCCCAGGCAGGAGCCAGAATCCTGGAAATAGCCGAAAAAGAGGAATATCATTTTGCTGATGTGGATGATCTGGGAAAAATCACTTCCCTGAAAAATTATATCGACAAACATATTGAAGAAGTGCTGGCTTTGAATTTAGTAGATGCGGAAAAAGTACAGCAAAAGAAATTTAAGGTAGTGGTAGATGCGGTGAATTCTTCCGGAGGAATCGCTATTCCGCCTTTATTAGAGAAAATGGGTGTTGAGGTCATAAAGTTATATTGTGAACCGAACGGTCATTTTCCGCATAACCCGGAACCTTTAAAAGAACACCTTGGAGATATTTGCAAACTGGTTCAGGAAGAACAGGCTGATTTTGGGATTGTGGTTGATCCAGATGTGGACAGACTGGCGTTTATAGATGAAACCGGCGAAATGTTTGGCGAAGAATATACGCTGGTGGCCTGCGCAGATTACGTGCTTTCCAAAACTCCCGGAAATACCGTGAGTAATTTGTCTTCTTCCCGTGCTTTGCGCGATGTGACCGAAAAGCATCATGGAAAATACCAGGCAAGTGCAGTAGGTGAAGTGAATGTGGTAACGTTAATGAAAGAATCCGACGCGGTTATTGGAGGAGAAGGAAACGGGGGCATTATTTACCCGGAATCTCATTACGGCCGTGATAGTCTGGTTGGAACCGCTTTGTTCCTTACTTTTTTGGCCGAGAACGGCATGAAGGTTTCGGAATTGCGGAAGTCTTACCCTGCCTATTTCATGAGCAAAAATAAGATCGAGTTGACGCCAGACCTAGATGTAGACGGAATACTGAAAGCAGTGGAGCAGAAATATGCTTCAGAAAATGTTTCTACGGTAGACGGGGTGAAGATCGATTTTCCTGAAAATTGGGTACACCTCCGCAAATCGAATACTGAGCCGATCATTCGAATTTATACGGAAGCTAAATCTCAAAAGCAGGCTGATGAGCTGGCGCAAAGAATGATTGCTGAAATAAAAGAAATAGCAGGTTAATCTACTATTTCAGCATGCGCGGGAGGTTGCGAATCTTTGTGTTTCCAACGCTTGTGCGTCCATAAATAATATTCTGGATTTTTCCTGATCTGGTTTTCCAGAAGGTCTAAAAAAGTTCGGGTGATTTTATGAGGTGGCTCGGCCGGAGCGTTTTCGCTGATCGGTTTAAAAGTAGCTTCGTAAAATCCCCGTTTTTTCTTTTCCACATGCAGGTAGATCACGTTCATATCGAGCTTTTTCGCCAGTCTTTCTGAACCTTCAAAAACCGGTACGCGTACGCCCATAAAATGGAACCAGTATTTGGCACGCTGTAATTTTGGAGACTGGTCTGCAATCATGGCATAATTCCCGGGCAAACCTTCAGTTTCATTTCGCTGAATAGTTTCAGTAGCTTCGTACATACTGATGAGTTTCGCATCAAACTTGCCGCGTATATCTCTGATCAATTGATCAAAATAATGATTCCTGATCTTTTTATAGATTCCGAAGGACCTGAATTTGAGTCCGTGAAGTTGCAGGGAGATAAGCCATTCGTAACTGGCGTAATGTCCGCACATGAAAATAATACTTTTGTTCTGTTCTTCCAGTCGACGAAGGAAATCCAGGTTGGTGTAAGTAAATCGGCGTTTGAGTTCTTTTTCAGAAATACTCATGCTTTTGATCATTTCCAGGAACATATCGCACATATGCGAATAGAATTTTTTGCGAATTTGCCTGATCTCGACATCCGATTTTTCCGGAAGAGCTAGTTTCAGATTCGCAGTAACCGTTTTCTTTCGGTACCCAATAAGATGATAGATCACAAAATAACAGCAATCTGAAAACAGGTAGAAAATGCGGAAAGGAAGAATGGAAACCAGCCAGAGGATAGGGTATATCAACCAGAAAACTAATCCTTGCATAAAAATTCTTTCCGCAAATATATGGTATATTTGACACTAAACTTGGCCGCCCATGGGAGATTTGCATATTGTAACCATTATCATCATCGCGTTGAACGTGATCGTTTCATTTAAAGGTTTTAAGGATCCGGTTTTCTTCAATACATATCGTTTCAATATTGGTGATATCAAGGCCGGTTCCAAGCATCAGATCTTTACCTCGGGTTTTCTGCATGCCAATACCAGCCATCTCTTCGTGAACATGATCACGTTGTACTTTTTTGCTAATATCGTGATCTATGCGCTGGGATCAACTGCTTTTATTATGGTGTACGTGGCCAGTTTGCTGCTGGGGAATTTCTTTTCCTATTATTTTCATAAACACGATTATAACTATACAGCTGTGGGAGCGAGTGGAGCCGTAATGGGAATTTTATACGCTGCCATTCTACTGCAACCAGATATGATGCTTGGTTTGTTCTTTATCATACCAGTCCCAGCCTATGTTTTTGGAATTGGATATTTGCTGTATACCATCTACGGAATGAAGCGGAATAACGATAATATTGGTCATGATGCACATTTTGGCGGTGCCACGGCTGGTTACATCTTAACCATTGTGCTTGCTCCGTGGGTTTTTGAAGCGCATTTACTTATGGTCTTACTTTTGGCCGTTCCCATCGTCATTCTCTTTTTCCTGCATAAAACCGGCAAGATCTAGTTTGGTATCTTTATTGAATTGGTCTTCCAAAATTAAAACCAATTGATATGAAAAATGTAATGCTAGCCCTGGCACTCCTCGCTGCCATTCCGCTTTTTGCGCAAAATCAGAAACCAAGTGTCTCTGTTAACGGGGAAGGAACCGTACAGGTCATTCCAGATGAAGTAGTGATCAAATCCCGAATAGAGCATGAGGGAGAAGACGCGGCCCAGGTCAAAAAGCAAAACGACCAGGTCGTGAACCAGATTATTAAATACCTGAAATCACAGGGTGTTGCTGAAAAAGATATCGAGACAGATTATATGAATCTCAACAAACGCTATAAAAATTACGAGCAGGGAACTTTTACTTATGTGGCCAATCAGGCAATCTCCATCAGGTTGCACGATCTTGATAGTTACGAGCAGATCATGAAAGGTTTGTTGGAAAATGGACTCAACCGTATTGATGGTATCCAATTCGAATCTTCTGAAAAAGAAAAATTTGAAGCGGAAGCCCGAAAAATGGCAGTTCTGGACGCCAAAAGAAAGGCTTCTGAATTACTGAAACCATTGGGGCATGAGCTGGGACAGCCCATTTCACTTTCAGAAAATCAAAGCAGCCCGGTTTTTCCTATGTATCGCATGAACGATGCCGTGGAAATGAGCGCCGCAAAATCTGACGGTCAAACAATCGCTCCGGGTGAGCTCGAAATCAAAATCACGGTGAACGCCACCTTTGAAATTCGATAAAAAAAAAGCGCCTCATTGAGGCGCTTTTTTTATGCTGTCAAATTGGGAATTATTTCAGTAGTTCACCAATTTTAGTTCTCAATTGTTCACCGCGAAGATTCTTCGCTACGATCACGCCAGTTTCATCTAAAATAAATGTTGCGGGAATTGATTTGATGTCATATTTCCTGGCAACTGGATCCTGCCAGAACTGCAAATTGGAAACGTGCGTCCAGGCTCCAAGATTGTCATCTTCAATGGCCTGCACCCATTTGTCTTTTTGACCCGGTCTGTCCAGAGAAACGCTCACGATCTCCAGGCCTTTATCTTTGAATTCGTTGTACGTCTTCACCAAATTCGGACTTTCTTGTCGACAAGGTTTACACCAGGCTGCCCAAAAATCAAGAATGGTTATTTTTCCAAGGTTTTCTGAAAGGCTTACTGTATTGCCTTCAGGATCTGGCGCAGTAAAATCTGGAGCTTTGGAACCCACATCAGTCGCGCTGCTATTATCCAGTTTTTCCTTGATGGATTGGGCTAAAGAAGTTTTCTTAATCTCGTCTGAAAGCTGCTCGAACTTTTCACGCACTTCTTCGTTCGTATGCGTTTTCATGTTCAGCATATCCGCAAGTACCATGGCACCTACGAAGCGATCATTATATTTTTCAAAAATATTCTCCTTAAAAACACGGTCGTTATCACGAAGTGCTACCTGAGCTTCCTGCAGTTCCTGAAGTTTTGCAGTATCCTGGCTCATCATCGCTTTTCTCATATCCTGCTGCATGCCCATCATTTTGCGGTTCAATGCCTTCAGATGGTCAAAATATTCGTAGAGTGCCTTGTTCTCTTTTCCTCCGGAAACTACCGAATTATAGATGGTATCCTTATCAATATCAAAATCGATGCGCTCATTTTCTGCAATAAAGACCACATTTCCATTTCTGCCTTCAAATCTCAGGAAGTTCAGATTTGGCATTTCCTGCTCTTCCATATCGATCTCAAACTTTCCGTCTTTCACAATGGCGGTATCGACAGTTTTTGGTCCGCGGGACTGCATATCGATTTCAGAAATAAAAACCTTCTGGCCATCTTCCATTCCGTCTACCTTTCCGGAAAGGTAAAATCCTTTATCATCCTGGCAGGAAAATAAAAGGCCGATAGCCATTACTAAAACTGAAATTTTCTTCATATTTCTATAAAATTTTTCACAAAAGTACTGAACTCACTTTTCATAGCCTTCCCGAATTAATAAAATATTGTTAATTTAGAAAGGCTCTGCTGCCAAGGGCGTCTATAAAAATTACTTTTACTGAAATACCCGGTATGATGCAACGAATTGAAGATTTTCCTTTTGAAATACAGATCAGCTTCCATAAGGTGATTGAGCAATATGAAAAGGAATTGGAGCATATCGAGAATGAGATCTCCCGGGAATACATTCAGCAGGTTATCAAATATGTGGCAGATTATCCGGAGCTGAAAGAGGGGTTTACTGATCCTAACCTGATCGAGAAATTCAAGCCACAAATTAGGATCCTGCTGGACGACCTTTTTCCCACGATCCTAACCAATAATGAGATCAAAGCGGCGGCTGTCCCGTTTCACAATATCATATTTAATTCTTCCAAGCGTTTTAAGCAGATCCTGAAGGATGCCGGAAAAGAGTACAAACTTTCCATGCGCAACCTGGACGATGATATCGCCTATCTTTTTGCCTGTATACAGATCCTTAAAAAACAGGGGTTTAATGTGGATATTTCCAGGCCGTTTTATTATGATATTCCTGATGAAAATGGCGTAACCCGCCATTACAGGCTGGCTTTGAACGCCGATTTTGTGGAAATTATTCGGAAAGATTCGGCACCTGAAATTACCCAGGACGATGTGGATCACCTGGTGGAGAATATTGATGATCTTGAGCTCTGGAAAGAAAAATTCCCTCCGGATAGTTACATTTTCAAAGGCTTTACCATTGTGAACCTTACTGATGTGACGATTGACGATGCCATTTCAGAATTAAAAACAACGCTGCTTTTTGAAGAAGTGAATGAAAAGGAAGAAGTGGCGCGGCTGCAGGAAATTTTTCGTTCCATTTACAAAATATCTGATCTGCGCGTGGGAATCACCTCCTTCAACCGCCGCGATATGGTGTTTGAAAGACTGAATAACAATGAAGAGATCAGCAGTTATATTCTGGACCAGGAACTGGTGAATGAATGTGATACAGGGATTTGTGAAAGCGGTCTTCAGAAGCTTATCGAGCAGAACGATTACTTCACAATTTCCAACGTGGATGATTACCTGAAAAAACACAACAATCTCTTAGGGAAGAATCTCAAAAAACATGAAGTGAAAAGCTGTATTCTGGCGCCAATTGCCAAAAATGGGAGATTACTGGGTGTTCTGGAACTGGTTTCAAGACGTAAAAATGAACTGAACAGTATTAATGCGATCAAGCTGGACGATATTTTACCATATATTGTCACTACGATGGAACGCAATCAAAATGATTTTGAGAATCGTGTGAAGGCGGTCATCCAAAGCGAATGTACTTCTATTCACCCAAGCGTTTTATGGGTTTTTGAAAAGGAAGCCAAGAAATTCATCAAGGATTTTGACAAAGATGGTCTGGCTTCTTTTAAAGACATCACTTTTAAAGACGTTTATCCGCTGTACGGGCAGATCGATATTGTGGCTTCTTCGGAAGCGCGAAATGATGCGATCAAAAAAGACCTGCTGGACCAGCTGGATATTATTCTGAATATCATTGGAAAAGCATACGAAATCGAACAATTACCGATTTATGATCAGGTGAAATACCGCATTTCTGATTTTAAGGAAGAATTGGAAAGTAAACTGAATGCCAGTAGTGAACAAAAAGTTTTCAATTTGCTTCAGAAAGAAGTGAATCCGTTAATGAGCCATCTTAAAAAACAATCTGAAGAGATTAAAAGTCTGGTTCAGGAATACAAGGATAAACTGAATCCCGAAACCGGGATTGTTTACAACCACCGCCAGAAGTATGATCAAACCGTTCAGCAGATCAACAGAACGATGTCGCGATATATCGACAGGAAACAAATCCAGGCACAGCAAATTTATCCGCATTATTTTGAAAGGTATAAGACAGACGGGGTGGACCACAATATGTACATAGGAGCATCCATGGCCAACAAAAAACCTTTTAATAAGGTGTATTTGTTCAATCTGAGGTTGTGGCAGCTTAGTACGATGTGCGAAATGGAAAATCGCTTTTATAAGCTTCAGGAAAATACGCCGATCAAACTGGATGCGGCATCGCTGATCCTGGTTTATAATTCCACGATGTCCATTCGTTACCGAATGGATGAAAAGAAATTTGATGTGGACGGCACGTATAACGCGCGTTACGAGATCATCAAGAAACGTATTGATAAGGCTTACGTCAAAGGAACGGAAGAAAGAGTCACTCAAAAAGGTAAGATGACCATCGTGTATTCCAGTACTTCAGATGAACGGGAATACTTGCAATACATTAAATACCTTCAGGCCAAGAAATATCTTGGCGAACAGGTTGAAATTCTCGAACTGGAGGATGTCCAGGGAGTGGTTGGGTTGAAGGCCATTCGAGTGAATATTCTGTACACGCTCGATAATGAACATTCCGAAGAGACTATTACCTACGAAGACTTAATGGAAGAACTACATTAAGTAAAAAGAGACGATATAAGACAATACAGAAATGACAATCCCGGTCATGAATACGGTATAGGTCAAACGCAGCAGCATGTACTTTCGGTGAAGCACTTTTCCCAGGCTATGCAAGTCCAGCGTCAGCATTTCGTAGACATAATCTTTGTCTTTCATCAATTCATCCATAGCCCATTTGAACTGCCCAAATGGCATTTTGTGATAATTTCCGAAGAAAAGCAGGTTTACTTCTCTCTTTTTTACCTGGTCTTTTGTGAACTCTCCGCTAGTTACGTTCGGCCTTGTGGACATAATAGACAGGATCATGGATGCCACGCTGAAAAGTATCAGAACTAAGGTAGGTATGATTAAATGTTTGTTGGAAGCTGCTTCCAGTTTTGGGATCATATCAGCGATCGCAAGGGAAATGATAATGGCGTTAACCGAAAGTAAAATATTCGCTTTGGTATCAGCAATATCACTGAGTTTAATGTGGTTCCGAAGCGTGGTACGGTAGAGCGTCTGGATACTCCTCTCCGGATTATCGTTCTTATACTTTGCCTTCATTCTGGCTTTGTGCTCTTCCTTTTTCAGCTTTTTCTCCTGCTTGTTTTTTGCCTCGATCAGCTCTAGAAGGTTTTCCTGTTTCTTCGGTTCCCATTCCTTAATGGCATAATCGGTATAAAACTGGTGTTTCTCAGTGAGGACTTTAATATTTTCATTAAGCCATTCGGTCGCGGTATATGTCTTGATGCGGTGCAGCTCGAGTTCCTGGCGTAGTAACTCGCTGGTTTCTCCAAAATAGTCTTTTCCGAAGTGGGATGAATCGGCATCACGAATGATCTCTTCTCCCTGATCTTTTGGCTGATAACTGAAATTAGTGGCCAGGATCAATTCTTTCACACGGTCTATCAATTCCTGAGTGGCGTTATTTTCCTTAAGAAAACTCTCAGCAATTTTAGCACTTTCTTCTTCGTGCCCGGCGTATGTTTTTGTGTAACCAGTATCATGCATCCACGCCGCAACCATAAGCGCCTCCTCGTCTTTAACATTAATTTCAGACTTATCGATCAATTCTTTAGTACTTTTAACCACTCGCTGTGTATGCTGGTAATTGTGATATATAAAGGTGTTTGGCAGCTTTTCTTTAAATAGTTCTTCGACAAATTTATCGGCTTTCTCAACGAGGTTGTTCATACTGAAGATTCTTGTTTTGCTAAGCCAAAGTACAAAAAATATTGACCAAAAATCTTTATGAAAAACTTAAAACTTTTTGTCTCCCTACTGCTTTTTTCATCGATTATTTCTTGCGTGACCGTTCATCCTCGCTACCGTGATGGCGAGCCTGAAAAAGATTTCGGTTATCCTGAAAATAAGACTATTGAGAAATCATTTTATTTAATTGGTGATGCCGGTTATTCACCGCCTGGAGGAAGTTCTGCCGGGCTCATCGCTTTCAAAAGATTTCTGGACTCTGTGAACAAACCTCAGAATTACACTATTTTCCTTGGGGATAATATCTATCCAGATGGCATGCCGCCTGATAATGGTTCTACGGAACGGGAAGAAGCCGAATATCGAATGGATGCACAGCTCGATGCCATTGAAGGCTATGATGGGCATGTGATCTTTATTCCTGGGAATCATGGCTGGTATAATGAAAGGATAGACGGTTTGAAAAGACAGCGAGATTACCTGAAGGAAAGTTTTGGGGATTCTCTGGTATGGTCTCCGGAAATTCCCTGCGGATTTGAATCGATCGATGTATCTGAAAATATCCAGTTATTGGTTATTGATAGCCAGTGGTACCTGGAAGATTGGGATAAGAACCCAACCATTAATGACAATTGTGACCAGATCAAGACCCGTGAAGCAATGTTTCTCGAGTTGGAATCTGAAATCAAGAAGAATCAGAATAAAACAGTAGTGGTCGCCCTGCATCACCCGGTTTACACTAACGGAATTCACGGCGGGCAATATAGTTTTGACAGGCATTTATATCCCTCCCAGAAAAAAATTCCTGTACCAATTCTTGGCTCACTAGCTACCTTGATTAGAACTACCGGTGGAGTATCCATTCAGGATGCACAAAATAACCGTTACAAATCGCTCGCCGATCGTATTTCAGCGATCGCAAACACTTCAAATGGCCGACTAGTTTTTGTTTCCGGTCACGAGCATTCTTTACAATATATTGAACACGACAGTGTGAAACAGGTGGTCTCAGGAGCAGGATCCAAGGCTACTTACGCTACTTTGAGCAACGATGGATATTTCGCGTACAATGGCCAGGGCTTCGTGGTTTTAGATATTTTTACTGATGGTTCTTCCTGGGTAAGTTATTACGGGAATGAAGATAATAAGCCGAAATTGCTCTATCAGAAAGAAGTTTTGGAAACTCCGGTTCCATATGAAATGAAGACGTATCCAGATTCATTTCCGCCAACTTTTACTACTTCAATTTATTCCGAAGAAGAAACCGATAAAAGTCCGGTTCATAAAACTGTTTGGGGAGAGCGATATCGAAAATTGTATGCTACGAAAGTTACGCTTCCCACTGCCGACCTTGATACACTTCACGGTGGTTTAAGTGTGGTTCGGGAAGGTGGCGGACATCAGACAGTTTCACTGCGATTGAAAGACAGCCTGGGCCGCGAATATAATTTGCGCAGGGTTCGAAAAGATGCGCTGCGTTTTCTTCAGAATGTGGCTTTTAAAAATCAGCCCGTAGATAATAAACTCGATAATACTGTCGCGGAAAACCTGATCCAGGATTTTTATACTGCCGCCCATCCTTATGGATTTCTGGCGGTGCCAGATTTGAGTCAGGCCGCTGAAGTTTTCCATACCAACCCGGAAATTTACTACCTGCCAAAACAAGAGGCACTAGGAAAATACAATTCCATTCATGGGGATGATATTTACATGTTGGTTGAAAGGCCGGAAGAAGGCTGGAAAGGATATGAAAGCTTCGGAAGCCCCAATCATGATATTGTGAGTACTGCCGGGATGATCGAACGCTTACGCCGGGACGAAAAATACGTGCTGGATGAAAAAGCGTATGTTCGGGCTAGGATTTTTGATATGTTGATTGGCGATTGGGACCGTCACCAGGACCAGTGGAGATGGGCTGAAGTAGAAGATGCGGAAGGAATTCATCATTTTGAACCGGTGCCTCGTGATCGCGACCAGGTTTTCTCCAATTTTGATGGAGCGTTCTTTGGGACATTGAGAGCTTTAACCGGTTTTGCCAACCAGTTTGCGGTGTACGGTGAAGATATTAAAGACGTGGAATGGTTCAACATTGCGGCACTTGGATTAGACCGGTCGCTGCTTCAGAATGTAGGGAAGGATACCTGGAAGGAACAGGCAGCCTTTATCCAGGAGCATATTACCGATGAGGTGATTCAGAAGGCCTTTTCCAAGCTTCCGGAGGAAACAAGAGGAGAAACTACGGAAGAATTGATCGCCAATGTGAAGGGGCGCCGGAACAATATTGTGAATATTGCTGCCCGTTATTACGAACACCTGGCAAGTCTCGCGATTGTGACCGGGACCGATAAAGATGATTTTATCGATATTCTCCGCATGCCGGAAGGCGATACTAAAGTGACCATTACTAGAAACAAGGATGGAGAAAGAGCTGAAACGCTGAGTGAAAAGATCTATCACCCAGATGAAACCAGTGAGATCTGGATCTACGGTCTGGACGATGACGACCAGATATTTGCCAAAGGTGAGGGGAGATCCCCAATTTTTGTGCGAGTAATCGGAGGTCAGAATAATGATGTATATGATATTGATAACGGGCAAAACTTAAAGATCTACGATCATCGGTCGTTGCCAAATACCGTAAAGAATCCCGGAGACGCTGCTTTCCGATTTACCGATAATTACGAGATCAATACTTACGACAAGGATAAAAAGATCTTTTCTTCCGGGTCTATTTTGCCGGAATTAGGCTATAATCCAGACGAGCATCTTTCCGTAGGTCTTGATTTTATTAAATCGAATAACGAGTTCAAGCGAAATCCCTTTACCTCGCAGCATAGCTTCAAATTACGGTATCATTCGGCAACCAGCGGATTTATGCTGGATTATGAGGCTGAATTTGCTACCATCATTGGTAAATACAACCTGTTTGCAGGGGCAAATTACACCAACCCGAACTGGAGCAATAATTTCTTTGGCTTCGGAAATGAGACCGCGAATAATGATGACGAATTAGGATTTGATTATAACAGGGTTGGCCTGGAGCAGATCCAATTAAGAACCGGTTTAAGGAATAAGACTCCTTTTGGTAGTTTTTTCCAGTACAGCGCCACATTTGAGGCAATAAAGGTACAGGAGGATGAAAACCGTTTTATTACTACCGGATTTGATAATGCCACACCTGGTTTCTTCGATCGAAAATACTTCGCGGGACTGGATGCGCTGTATCGCTATGAAAGTTACGATAATCGCCTTACGCCTACGCGCGGAATGCTTTTCGAATTGAATCTGGGAGGTAAAATCAATACAGCAGACCCTTCTCAAACCTTTGGATATTTTAAACCATACATGGGATTCTATAATGCGCTTACCAGGAATCGGAAACTGGTATTGAAAACTAGAGTTGACGCGCATATTAATATAGGGACAGATTATGAATTTTATCAGGCTGCCACCCTTGGAGCTGATTCAGGTTTACGCGGCTATCGTTTTGAGCGTTACTCGGGTAAAAGTTCTTTTGGAACCGGAGCCGATCTGCGATATAGCTTTGATACTGTGAAAACAAGTTTTCTGCCATTTCAACTAGGAGTCTACGGAGGATACGATATTGGTAGAGTGTGGGCACAGGATCAGCATAGTAAGTTGTGGCACGACAGTTACGGTGGTGGTTTCTGGATCAATTCGGCAGACGCTATCCAGGGTAGTCTGAGTGTTTTCACCGGAAGTGAAGGAGCTAGATTAACCGCCGGAGTTGGATTGAAATTTTGATAATACTAATTTATAAAAATGAAAAAGCCGGCAAATTGCCGGCTTTTTTAGTATTCAGAATAATGTTGCTATTCTTTATTCAGGTTAAGAGAATTCTTGAAATCGATCGTTCTAATAGGGAATGGAATATTGACTCCCTGAGCGTCGTAAGCCTTTTTGATCTCAATAATTGCCTTATGCTGGGCAACAAGAATATCGCGGTTCTTGGTTACATCTGCCCAGAATCGAACCACGTAATTGATGGAACTGTCCCCAAAACCGGTATACATGAATTCTACTTCTTCGTTACCTCGTTGCGGGAAATTATCTCGAATCGTTTCTAAAGTCAGTTTTTCGACCATTTCCAGATTGCTTTCATAACCCACACCGCAATTCACGAAAATTCGAGAACGAGCTGTTCGAGTGAAATTCTTAAATGGTTCCTCAACTATTTTGGAGTTAGGGATCACCACATAATTATTGTCTGACTGTTTGATCACAATATTCCGCAGATTGATTTCGGTAACTGATCCTGCATAGCCATTGGTTTCCACCCAGTCACCAATTTGGAGTTCCGGAAGAAAACTCAGGATCACACCGGAAAAGGTGTTGTTCAAAGTCCCCTGAAGTGCCAGACCAATAGCGAGACCAACCACACCGGCACCAGCAAGTACCGAAGTCAATACTTTGTCCAGATTCAGCAGTCCCAGGGCAATAAAAAAGCCAATTAAAATGATGATCGCTTTCAGCACTTTAACGGCCATCAAACGAATAGAGTCTTGTTTGATCTGTTTTCTGAAAACCCTGTCAAACAATTTACCGGCGTATCGGGCTATAAAAATAAAGGCGATAAATACGATTATCGCCAATAAAAAATTAGGCAGATTCAGGATTAAAGTATCCAGCCATCCGCCTAATTTTTCCCATATTCCCTTAATAGATTCCTGAATATCGAATTTTAAAATCATAAGGGATAGATTATTTTGTTGCTGGTGTATGTACCTCTTTCGTTTTCATTTTCCATGCATCTAACATCCAGCTTGTTTTTTCAAGTTCTCGGATGTACGCACCAATAAGATCAATGGTTCCCTCATCACCGGCATCATCAGCGGTCTTAACAACCTGGCGCATTTGTTTCAGGATAGCGCCGTGATCTTCCAGTAAAATTTCGATCATTTCATAATCTGAAAGTTCTGATTTGGACTCTTCCAAATTAGACATTTTAAGGTAATCGCTGAGGTTGCTGGTTGGTTGGTATCTTAATGTAAGAATCCTTTCAGCAATTTCGTCTACCTTTATTTTCGCATCTTCATACAATTCTTCAAACTTTTCATGAAGGTCAAAGAAATTTTTTCCGATCACATTCCAATGAAAATTTCGCAGTTTTTGATAGTATAAATGATAATCGGCAAGCAGGACATTCAACTGTTCCACAGTAGATTTTGTCTTATCAGTATTTAATCCTAAGTAGTTCATAGCTTTTATTTATTGATTTTTAATTTACTATACAAAAATACAATAGTTTTGACTGTTTCTAAAGGAAACAACCTGTTTTAATACAATATTAACTTCGGATTAATTGATTGGTCGATGATCTTTCAGATCCAGTTTTTCCAACATTTTTTTAGAAACCTGTCCGCTGGAGATTCCGTATCCATCAGTTAAAACCCCTTTTCTACCATTGGTCGTTGTGATGGCGTATAAAATGGCATTGTCATCTGGATTGCTCATGCCTTCGAAGCGTAGGACTTTGTCTACTTCAAACTCTTCTACACCAAAAGTCTCTTTTTTTGATTTCAGTTCGATTTTTTCGTCAAGAAGGTTGAAATCGTGTTCGTAACCTTCTTCCAGCTTCAGTTTGTTTATAGCTTGTGATAGTGTTCCGTAATCTTTCATTTTGTAAAATTTTTAGAATTTAAATTACTACGAAGCACTCTGATAGCCAAAGATACTACTAGGTTTAGGATAAGTTTAACTCAACAATGACGGTAGTTACCACGGTTTTTTGGAATTCCCCAAACTTAGCGGAATCACTAATAACAGGAAAAAATACCAGCCCGTTACCAGGCCGATTATTGTGATCAAGGCGGCGAGAATATATAACCAGTGTTTGCGAAGAAATTCCATGATTAGTTTTTGTAAAAATAGAATCATCTGTGGGAAAAGCGCTAATTTTGAATTATTTTGCGGAAAAAGATGACTTCGGATATAAATATTTTACCAGGCTATGAAAAGTAAAATCACCCTCAAAGAACTTGCGAAATTGCTGAACGTTTCGGTTTCAACCGTTTCGAAAGCTCTAAATGACAGCCCGGAGATTAGTCCGAAGACAGCTGAGAGGGTTAAGGAACTGGCAAAACTTCATAATTACAAGCCAAATCCCGTTGCAGTAAATCTCAAAAAGAGTAAAACCGGAACTGTAGGTGTAGTGATCCCGAATATTTCGAACAGTTTCTTCGCCAGGGTACTTTCGGGGATAGAAGCCGAAGCCCAGAAGTATGACCTTCAGGTTATTACTTATATTTCTAATGAGTCGTATGGCAGGGAAAAGCAGATCTGTGATTTGCTCACGGCTGGATTTGTAGATGGCGTATTGATAGCGGTTTCCGAAGAAACTCAAAGAAAAAGGGATTATGACCATCTATTTAATTTGGTGGAATATGATATTCCTGTAGTTATGTATGACCGGATTAATGTGAGTATACCTGCAGACAAAGTAGGGGTGGATGATGAAAAAAGTTTTTTTGAAGCGACAGGCTATTTTAAGTCAAAAGGTTTGAAGAAAATTGGGATAGCCTCGGCCATTCATCATTTGGGTGTTGGTAAATCTCGAATTCAAGGCTATGAATCAGCACTTTCCAAAACTGAAAAACCTTTTATTGCCGCCAGCTCCAGGCCGAACGTGTTAAAAGAGAAGATTCAGGATTTATTGATACAGGATGGCGTAGAAGCGCTTTTGTGCACTGATTTTGAAAGTTCCCTAATGGCCGCGCGCATTGCCTATGAAAATGATTTGAAGATCCCGAATGATCTAAAATTGATGGGCTATATCAGTAAAGAGGTCGCGGAATTCCTAACACCATCACTGAGCTATATCGAGCAACATCCTCGAGATCTGGGTTCCACGGCACTGCAACTACTTCAGAACAGACTGGATGGCAGGAGTACACCAGGCAAATTCGAAGAGGTCATCATTGAAACAACAATTGTGCATTTAGAGTCTTCGGAAATTTAGTGGGATTATTTATCAATTCTTTAAGAAGCACTTTAACAATTCTTAATTAAGATATTTTATATTTGCCAACTGCAAATTGTTAAAATTTTTAGTTTGAATTCTGAATCTCAGTTTGAAGAACTCTCTTCAAAAAACATTCTTATTACAGGTGGGGCGGGCTTTATTGGATCTAATCTTTGTGAAAAATTATTAGAAATTGGAGCTAATATTGTATGTCTTGACAATTTTTCTACCGGACATAAAAAGAATATCGAACCATTTATAAATAATGAGAAATTTACACTTATTGAAGGCGATATTCGGGATCTAGATACCTGCCAAAAAGCTTGTAAAAATATTGATTATGTCTTGCATGAAGCGGCTTTAGGCTCGGTTCCACGATCTCTTAAAGATCCGATCACTAGCAATGAAGTAAATGTTTCGGGATTTTTAAATATGCTTGTTGCCGCTCGTGATAATGATGTCAAAAGATTTGTGTATGCGGCCAGTTCTTCTACTTATGGAGATTCCGAAGCTCTTCCGAAAGTAGAAGATAAGATTGGAAAGCCTTTGTCTCCGTATGCGATCACTAAATATGTAAACGAATTATATGCGGATATTTTTGGAAAAGCTTATGGTTTAGATACTATAGGTTTGCGATACTTCAATGTTTTTGGGCGAAGACAGGATCCTAACGGAGCTTATGCAGCGGTTATTCCGAAGTTTGTCATGCAATTTATGCAACATGAAAGTCCGGTGATCAACGGAGATGGGACCTATTCCAGAGATTTTACGTACATCGACAATGTGGTGCAGATGAATTTACTCGCTCTTACGGCTAGTAAAAAAGAAGCAGTGAATGAGGTTTATAATACAGCGGTGGGAGATCGGACAAATCTGGTAGAGCTTACGCAATATTTGAAGGAATATCTTTCAGAATATGATTCAGAAATAAAAAATGTGGAAGTAAAACATGGTCCAAATCGGCCTGGAGATATTCCGCATTCCTTAGCTTCCGTAGAAAAGGCTAAAGAATTGTTGGGGTATGATCCTCAATATAAAATTGCCGACGGATTGAAAGAGGCCGTTAAATGGTATTGGGATAATTTAAAATAACAATGACTGAAAATATTAAAATAGCAGTTATCGGTTTGGGTTACGTAGGACTTCCTTTAGCCCGACTTTTTGCCACCAAATATCCGGTTGTTGGTTTTGATATCAACCAGGCGCGAGTAGATGAATTAAAGTCTGGTACAGATTCTACCCTAGAAGTAGAAGACGATTTGTTAAAATCGGTTTTAAAAGACTCAGATTCTTCGGAAAATGGACTATTCTGTTCTACGGATCTCGCTTCCATTGAAAATTGTAATTACTACATTATTACTGTACCAACGCCTGTAGATAAGAATAACAGGCCGGATCTCACGCCACTTTACAAGAGTAGTGAAACAGTGGCAAAAACCTTGAAAAAGGGAGATGTGGTGGTGTATGAATCTACCGTTTATCCTGGAGTTACAGAGGATGAATGTGTACCGGTTCTTGAAAATATCAGTGGTCTCAAATTTAACGAAGATTTTTTTGTGGGTTACTCACCAGAACGAATTAATCCGGGTGATAAAGAACACACCGTTGAAAAAATTTTAAAAGTTACCGCAGGTTCCACTCCAGAAATTGGAGAAAAAGTCAATGAACTTTATAGAACGGTGATCAGTGCAGGAACCCATTTGGCGCCTACCATAAAAGTGGCCGAAGCCGCAAAAGTGATTGAAAATTCCCAGCGAGATATCAATATTGCCTTTGTAAATGAATTGGCTAAGATTTTCAATATGATGAATATTGACACACAGGCGGTTCTTGAAGCAGCTGGAACGAAATGGAATTTTCTTCCTTTTCGTCCGGGTCTTGTTGGTGGGCACTGTATTGGAGTAGATCCTTATTACCTGGCTCAAAAAGCTCAGGAAATTGGATATCATCCTGAAATTATTCTCGCAGGAAGACGAATGAATGATTCCATGGGGCAGTATGTTGCGAGTGAAGTGGTTAAATTAATGCTTCAGAAGGATTTAAAGATAAAAGGAGCGAATATTTTAATTTTAGGGATCACTTTTAAAGAAAACTGTCCGGATGTTCGAAATACGAAGGTGGTCGATGTGGTTAAAGCATTGAAAGAATATGGAGTGAATCTAACGATTTTTGATCCTTTGGCCAATCCTGCTGAAGTAAAGCATGAATATGGTTTGGAAACTGTATCAGCGGTGCCAGAAGAAAATTTTGATGCTATTGTCTTGACGGTAGCGCATAAAGAATTCCATAATCTGGATCTGGAAAAATTGAAAGCTCCAGGTGCTGTGGTATATGATGTGAAAGGAGTTCTTGGTGATAAATGTGATAAAAAACTTTAATATTTAAAAGTGAAAGTAAAGAATATTTGTTGCATCGGTGCAGGATATGTTGGGGGACCAACAATGGCAGTAATTGCCCAGAAATGTCCTGAAATCAATGTTACGGTAGTTGATATAAACGAGAAACGAATCGCAGCGTGGAATGATGAAAATGTGGAAAATATTCCTATTTATGAACCAGGTTTGTCAGCAGTAGTTGCGGAAGCACGAGACAGAAATTTGTTTTTTTCCACTGATGTCGATGCGGCGATTGATAAGGCCGATATGATTTTCATTTCCGTTAATACACCAACCAAAACCTACGGAATTGGTAAAGGTATGGCCGCCGATTTGAAATATATTGAACTGTGTGCCAGGCAAATTGCCCGGGTAGCAAAAGATGATAAGATTGTTATCGAAAAGTCTACTTTGCCTGTGAGAACTGCGGAAGCGTTGAAAAGTATTTTGGATAATACCGGTAACGGTGTGAAATTTCAGATTTTATCAAATCCTGAATTCCTGGCAGAAGGTACCGCGGTTGAAGATCTTTTGGATCCAGACCGTGTCCTAATCGGTGGAGATATTGATACCACAGAGGGAATGGATGCGGTACAGGCTCTGGTTGATGTTTATGCACATTGGGTTCCAAAAGATCAAATTTTGACCACTAATGTATGGTCTTCAGAATTATCAAAACTTACTGCTAATGCGTTTTTAGCTCAGCGAGTTTCCAGCATTAATTCACTAAGTGAATTATGCGAGAAAACAGGGGCAGATGTGAATGAAGTTTCTCGTGCGATTGGTATGGATAGTAGGATTGGTTCAAAATTCCTGAAATCGTCAGTTGGTTTTGGTGGGAGTTGTTTTCAAAAAGATATCCTGAATCTTGTTTATATTGCCAAGTCTTTTGGACTTAATGAAGTAGCCGATTATTGGGAACAGGTGATCATTATGAACGATCACCAAAAAAAGCGTTTTGCTGAAAATATCGTTAAAACACTTTTCAATACAGTTTCTGGAAAGAAAATTGCCTTTCTGGGATGGGCGTTTAAAAAGGATACTAATGACACCCGGGAGTCTGCGGCCATTTATGTCGCTGATTACCTTCTGAATGAACAAGCAGAAATTGTGATATACGATCCGAAAGTGACGGAAGAGCAAATTTATGCAGACTTGGATTACCTCGGTACCAGATCAGAGGAAGAGAATAGAAAACTGGTTAAGGTGGTCAATACTCCGGTAAACGCAACAGAAGGAGCTCATGCTGTAGCAGTTTTGACAGAATGGGATGAATTCAAGGAACTTGACTGGAACGAAATTTATAAGAAAATGTTGAAACCCGCATTCTTGTTCGACGGTCGGAAAATCCTCGATCGAAAGTCTAAAGAAGCGATTGGATTTCAATTTTATTCGATAGGTAACTAGAAATTGATGAAAAGAATATTAATTACAGGAGGAGCCGGTTTTTTGGGTAGTCATTTATCGGAAAAACTTTTAAATGAAGGCAACGAAATCTTATGCGTTGATAATTTTTATACTGGCTCTAGAAAAAATATACATCACTTACTGGATCATAAGAATTTTGAATTAATGCGACATGATGTAACACATCCATTATTTGTGGAGGTGGACCAAATTTATAATTTAGCATGCCCCGCAAGTCCAATTCACTATCAGTTTGACCCAGTACAAACTACTAAAACAAGTGTTTTAGGGGCTATTAATATGCTTGGATTGGCAAAAAGATTAAAGGTGCCTATACTCCAAGCAAGTACAAGTGAAGTCTATGGAGATCCTGAAATACATCCACAACCGGAATTTTATAGGGGGAATGTGAGTACTACTGGTCCAAGAGCTTGTTATGATGAGGGTAAAAGATGTGCTGAAACTTTATTTTTTGATTATTACCGTCAGCATAATGTAGATATCAAAGTTATAAGAATTTTTAATACTTATGGACCAAATATGAATCCAAAGGATGGAAGGGTTGTGAGTAATTTTATTATGCAGGCATTGCATAACGAGGATATAACGATTTATGGCGAGGGACATCAAACTCGTAGCTTTTGTTACGTTAGTGACCTAATAGATGGAATGGTGAAAATGATGAATTCTCCCAGTGGTTTCACGGGTCCAGTTAATATTGGAAATCCAAAAGAATTTACCATGTTGGAACTTGCGGAGAAAATTGTTGAATTAACAGGAAGTAGAAGTAAACTAAAATTTCAAAATTTACCAAAGGATGATCCACGTCAAAGACAGCCAGTCATTGATTTAGCCAAAAGAAAATTGGAGTGGAATCCGAAAATTAATTTGGAGGAAGGCTTGAAAAAAACGATTGACTATTTTGCTAAGCTAGAAGAATGAAAAATCAATTATTGATAATCTTTGAATGTGCTTTGGATATGGAAAAGAATTATAAATGTGTATCTCTAATAGCAAGGGAAAATAGAGGTTAAATCATTAGTTGAATCTGCTTTCATCAGTGCTGCTTTCATTAATAATTAGCTTAAAAAAATTATATCCCTTAGAGGAAAATAGTTGAATTGATTAATAAAAAGGAAAATTGGAAATTTTCTGAATTGGAAACCCTTGATATTAATTCTTATAACAGGGATTTAGAGGCTAAGGAAATAAATATGAACGATATAGCAAGGGTTAAGGTAAGAACTACGCATCGACTGATGCCGGACTCTTATAGAGATAACCGTATAACTGGCAGCATAGTACTAATGGATGAAAATATTAACGAAACCGTAGCAGCGGGGATAAATGTATGAAAATGACTCGAAACTTTCATAAAATTTTGGTAACAGGGGGTGCAGGCTTTATTGGTTCCCATGTGGTGAGATTATTGGTTAATAAATATCCAGAATATCAGATTTATAATTTGGACTCATTAACCTATGCAGGAAACCTGGAAAACCTTAAAGACATTGAAGAGAAAAAAAATTATCATTTTATAAAAGGTGATATTACTGACGCTGATTTTATTCATAACCTGTTCGCAGATTATGCCTTTGATGCAGTGATTCATCTTGCTGCTGAGTCGCATGTAGATCGGTCTATTTCCGATCCCCTTTCTTTTGTAAGGACTAATGTAATTGGCACTATGAATTTATTAAATTCTGCTAAAAATAATTGGGTTAGTGATTTTTCTGAAAAAGTATTCTATCATATAAGTACAGATGAAGTATATGGTACTTTAGGAGAAGAAGGTTTTTTTAGAGAAGATACCCCTTATGATCCAAATTCTCCATATTCTGCTTCAAAAGCTAGTTCAGATCATTTTGTAAGGGCATATGGTGAAACATATGGTCTGCCATATATAATTTCAAATTGTTCCAATAATTACGGACCTAATCAATTTCCAGAGAAATTAATTCCATTATTTATAAATAATATCATTAAGAAAGAAAACCTTCCCGTATATGGTGATGGAAAATATACACGGGACTGGTTATTTGTTAAAGACCATGCTGTAGCGATAGATCTTCTTTTACACAAGGGAGCTATTAAAGAGACATTTAATATTGGCGGTTTTAATGAATGGCAGAATATTGAACTTATTCAACTTTTATGTTCTGTAATGGATCGGAAACTTGGAAGAAACAAGGGAGATTCTGAAGAATTAATAACATTTGTGAAAGATAGGCCTGGGCATGATAAGCGTTATGCTATTGATGCTTCGAAAATCAATTCAGAACTAAGATGGAGGCCAAGTGTCACTTTTGAAGAGGGAATTGAAGAAACTATAGACTGGTATTTGAAAAACGATAAGTGGCTGGAGAATGTAACTAACGGAGATTATCAGAAATATTATCTAAAACAATATAAGTGATGAAAGGAATTATTTTAGCAGGAGGAACTGGAACCAGGTTGTTTCCAATAACCATAGCTGTGAGTAAACAATTATTACCTGTTTATGATAAACCAATGATTTACTATCCTTTATCGGTTCTAATGCTTGCAGGAATAAAAGAAATCCTTTTTATCACTACTCCTCATGATCAGGATGCTTTTAAGAAACTTTTAGGTGATGGGTCTCAAGTAGGGTGTAAATTCGAATATGAGATCCAGGAGGAACCTAATGGTTTAGCCGAAGCATTTATCATTGGAGAAAAATTTATTGGTAATGATAGAGTTGCATTGGTGTTAGGTGATAATATATTTTATGGCAATGAATTTGGTAAACTTCTAAGAAGTAAGACAGAGGTTGATGGAGCATCAATTTTTGCTTATCCAGTTAAAGATCCACAACGATACGGTGTAGTGGAATTCGATGAAAATAAAAAAGCTTTAAGTATTGAAGAAAAGCCAGATAAACCTAAATCAAAGTATGCGGTACCAGGATTATATTTTTATGATAATAAAGTTATCGAATATGCTAAGAAAGTTAAGCCTTCTGCAAGGGGGGAAAAAGAGATCTCTACTTTAAATCAAATGTATTTAGACAAAGGAGAATTAGAAGTGGGCGTTATGACTCGGGGAATGAGTTGGTTTGATACAGGGACTGTTGAATCTTTAGATGATGCTACAGAATTTATTAGAGTTTTACAAAATAGACAAAGTACCATGATTGGTTGTATTGAAGAGGTTGCCTATCGACATCAATTTATTAATAGTAACGAGTTAAAAATAGCTATTGAAAAATATGGGAAAAGTAAGTATGGGGAATATTTAAAAAATATTATAGAACTATAATGAAAGTAGAGAGACTAATAGATCTTCCAAAGATAGATGACTATAGGGGAAATTTATCCTTTTTTGAAAGCGAAAACCATATTCCATTTAAAATTAGAAGAACTTATTGGATTTATGATGTTCCGGGTGGCGCGATGAGAGGAAGCCACGCTTTTAAAGAATCTCAAGAATTTATTGTAGCACTTTCAGGCAGCTTTGATGTGATTTTAAATGACGGCAAGCTAGAAAGAAAATACCAGCTAAATAGATCCTATTATGGATTATATATTCCGAATTTACTTTGGAGAAGTTTGGAGAATTTTTCTACCAATGCATTAGCGATTATTGTATCGTCTATATCCTATGATCACAATGATTATATTCGAGACTTTGAAAAGTTTAAACTATTCCGACATGAGATGGGAAAATAATACTGTGTTTGATTGTTCTGTTATAGAAATTTCCAAAGTACACAATGTGGCTGGAAATATTACTATTATTGAAAATGAAGATAATATTCCCTTTGATGTTAAAAGAATTTATTATTTATATGATGTACCCGGAGGGGAATCTCGAGGAGGGCATGCTCATTACGAATTAGAACAATTTATTATTGCCGTTAGTGGTAGTTTTGACGTTATACTGGATGACGGAAAAATAAAAAAGGTTGTTTCTCTAAATAGGCCAAATCTTGCCCTCCATATAGTACCCGGAATGTGGCGTGAACTCGATAATTTTTCTTCAGGGGCGATATGCTTAGTTTTGGCCTCTCACAAATATGATGAAAAAGACTATGTGAGAGATTACAGTAAATTTAAAAATTTAAAATGATACATGAAACAGCTGAGGTTTATTCAGATAAAATAGGGGAAAATACCGATATATGGCAATTTAGTGTGGTACTTAAAGAAGCTGTTATTGGGAAACATTGCAATATTAATTGCAACGTTTTTATCGAAAATGATGTTATTGTTGGAGATTATGTTACAGTAAAGTCAGGAGTTCAGTTATGGGATGGTCTTAGAATAGAGGATAATGTTTTTATTGGCCCGAATGTAACTTTTACGAATGATTTAATACCGAAATCAAAGCATTATCCTGAACGTTTTCTCAAAACGTATATTGAAGAGGGAGCATCTATTGGTGCTAACTCAACGATTATTGCAGGAAATACCATAGGTAAATTTGCACTTATTGGGGCTGGGAGTGTAATTACAAAACCAATCCCCCCCTTCTCTCTATGGTATGGTAATCCAGCCAGTCACAAAGGTTTTATAACACGGGAGGGAAAGATTTTGGACTTGAACCTTACCGATGAAAATGGAAAAAAATATAGTACTCAAACCGGAGAACCTCTGTTATTATGATAAAATTTCTTGATTTAAAAGCAATAAATGATCAATACCGCCAGGAATTAATAAAAGCTGCTTCAAGAGTTATAGAATCCGGATGGTATTTGCACGGAGAAAACTTAAAAGAATTTGAAACTCAGTTAGCAGATTATATTGGAACTCCTAATGCTGTTGGAGTTGGGAATGGATTGGATGCGTTGCGTTTAATTTTCAAAGCATATATAGAACTTGGTGTTATGCAGCAGGGTGATGAAATAATTGTGCCCGCTAATACATATATAGCTTCGATTCTAGCAATAACAGATAATGATTTGAAACCGGTCTTGGTAGAGCCAGATATTAATACCTTCAATCTCGACATTGATAAAATTGAAGCTCATATTTCCAAAAGAACTAAGGCTATATTAGTAGTGCATCTTTACGGCCAAGTTTGTTGGAGTGAGCGCTTGGAAGAGATAGCAAATCAATATAAATTAAAAATAATTGAAGATAATGCACAGGCAATTGGCGCTGAATTTCAATATAAGAATGGAGATATCAAACTTTCCGGAAATTTAGGCGACGCGGCAGGCTTTAGTTTTTATCCTGGCAAAAATCTGGGTGCATTAGGGGATGCAGGAGCGGTAACAACTAATGATTCAAAATTGGCTGAAGTTGTTAGTGCTTTAGGGAATTACGGAAGCATAAAAAAATATATTAATGATTTTCAGGGCTTAAATAGTAGATTAGATGAAATTCAAGCAGCCTTTCTAAATGTTAAATTAAAATTTTTAAAACAGGAATACGAGGCTCGGAGGACAGTGGCGGATTTTTATCTCGCTAATATTAAAAATAGCAATATAATTTTACCAAAGGTTTTTGATAGGAAAAATCATGTTTGGCATCTTTTTGTAATCAGATGTAAAGTAAGAGATAAACTGCAAGAATATTTGCTAGAAAGAGGTGTCCAATGCTTGATTCATTACCCGATACCTCCTCATAAACAAACGGCTTATAAAGAGCTTAATGAACTTTCTTTTCCAATTACTGAATCAATACATCAAGAGGTTCTTAGTCTTCCCATGAGTCCAGTTCTGGAAAAAGAAGAATTGGTGAAGATCGTAGATACTATAAATGAATTTGAATAAGAAGCCTCGTAAGAAATACTTTGGATATCTGTTTTCCGTTGATGCCATTAAATATGAAATTAATTGTGAGCCTGATTGCCGACGACCAATCCATTCCGAGGTGAAAGGAAATAGGAAAATAGATGTCTATTGCCACTTCGGTTTTACTCTTTGAGAATATAATAAATTAGGATATATATATTCCAAGCTAGAAGTAAAACCTCTAAAATTTATATTGAGGAATAATGTAAGCTTTAATACCTTTTATATTTTCGATGATTTCTTTTAAAATATGGAATAAGAGTACTGTGAGGGAGTAACTATGATAGAGCCTGTAGAGCTCATTAAGTAATTCTTCTGGACATTATTAGTGCTCTTCGGCCTATCGAAAACGGGTCTGAAATATTTACAAAATAACACATTACAATGCTTAAAAGGTTTAGGAGTTGGAAACAAATATCTTAGGTGATCGTTCAATAATTAATAAAAATTTCCTGATAAGGTCGTAAAACCTGGGGTAAAAGTTAAATTTTCAAATATATATAATGAACTCTAATAGAATAGATATTTCTAATTTGAATAATCAACAACCCTTAGTATCCTTTTGCTTGATGACCTACAATCAAGAAGAATTTATTGAAGAGGCTTTGTCGGCAGCTTTTTCTCAAGAATATCCTAACCTTGAAATCATTATTTCAGATGATTGTTCCAAGGATAGGACTCAGGAAAAAATTAAGGAAATTGTTAGTAGCTATAGCGGAGAGTACAAAATTATAGTCGATAATAATAGTTCAAATGAGGGTTTGGCTTCAAACTTTAATAAAATCGCGAGCCTTGCAAATGGAGAATTCATAATAATAGCAGCAGGAGATGATATTTCTTTGCCTGATAGGACTGAAAAATCTGTTAAGTACATGCTTAACAATCCGAATTGTCTAATTGCAGATTTTCATGTGGATTTCATTGACTCTAAGGGGGTAGTTACCAAATGCAAAAATAAACTCTCTGATCTTCAATTTAATAAGAATGATTTATTTAATGGTGAGGTCCGAGGGGTTCGAGGATGTTCAAGAATTTACAGAAAAATGATGTTTTCAGTTTTCGATCCTTTGAATCAAAATTGTCCCACAGAAGACTCACCATGCGTATGGAGGGCTCTAATCCTTGGGAACGTTGCTGTTCTAAAAGAAAAAACTGTTTTGTATCGAAAACATCCAGCTAGTATATCTTCTCCTAAGAATATGTATAAGTTAAATATAAATAAGATTATAAATCAGTATAAAAAAGATATAAGAAAAGCATATTCTATTGGTATAATTTCTAAAAGGGAATACAGAAAATTTTTAAATACCGCTGAAAGGGAAAGAATGTATAGGGAAGTTTTGCGTGCCAGGAAATTTACAGCAAGTTTATTTAAAATCTGGAAGGTTAAAATTTTAGGTTAAAAATGAATAAAATAAAAGAAATCTTAAAAAACACCTTTGATTCATTCTTTTACTTCTTTGGATATCTTAGGTATAGAATGTTAATCGTATTTTTCCTAAGTCTGTCAGTAGGAGTTCTAGATGGTTTCGGTTTAGCTATGTTCATTCCTTTACTTCAAATGTTCGGAGAAAGTGGTGAAGCCGACGGTGATTTAGGTAAACTACAATTCTTGCCTGACCTTTTAACGAGCTGTGGAATTCCTTTTAATGTTATAACAGTTCTTATGTTAATTTTAATATTCTTTGCGTTCAAAGGTTTAGCTAAATTTTTGCAAACCTATGTAAATGTCATTTACATGCAATTATTTATGAGGATTGTTAGAGTCAGAAATATTCATCTTATGAACACATTCTCTTTTTCCCATTTTGTTACTTCAGATAGTGGCAGAATTCAAAATACATTTAGTGGAGAAGTTGAAAAATTAAATATTGCTTTTTCATCCTATATGAAATCCTTTCAACAAGCCATTTTAGTACTGGTTTATTTAGTCTTAGCCTTAGGCTCTAATTTCAGTTTTGCTTTAATGGTTGGTATAGGTGGTGCAGGAACTAATATTCTATTCAAATTTTTATATAAAAAGTCTAAGTCGTTGTCAAGAGAAATAACAAATGAAAATCATACTTTTCAAGGATTGCTAATCCAGCATGTAGCTTTTTTTAAATATTTAAAATCAAGTGGACTAAATATAAAGTTTTCGGAAAAATTAATTAGAAGCATAATAAGGATTGAGGGAATTCAAAGAAGAATAGGTTTCATAAGCTCCATAATGTTAGGTGTAAGGGAACCTTTAACAATCTTTGTTGTTGTGATCGCAATGATTTTGCAAATTAAGTTTTTTGGTACTAATATCGGTACGGTAATTCTTAGTTTATTATTGCTATATAGAGCATTAACATTTTTAATGGCCATGCAGGCAGATTGGAATAGATTTTTAGCTGTTTCGGGATCATTAGAGAATATGAATAATTTCGTTACAGAATTAAATAAAGGGAAGGAAAGCAATGGTTTAAAGCTCGTTGAAGGTCTCAAGACTAAAATATCTTTAAAAAATGTATCGTTTAGTTATGGTGATAAGCAAATTCTAAACTCAATAAATATTGATTTAAATAAGAATGAGACTATTGCCCTTGTAGGTCAGAGTGGTTCAGGTAAAACAACATTAATGAATATTTTGACGGGACTTATAATTCCTGAGAAAGGAAAGTTGCAAATTGATGGTATTGATTATAAGGATTTAGATTTATATAGCTTAAGAAATAATATTGGGTTTATTTCTCAGGAGTCACCAACATTTAGTGATACCATTTTTAATAATATTACGTTTTGGGATGAACCATCAGAATTGAACAAGAAGCGATTTTTATTTGCTATTAAAAAGGCTTCTATTTTTGATTATATAATGCAATTACCGGATAGGGAAAATACTTTTATAGGCAATAATGGAATTAATCTGAGCGGTGGACAAAAACAGAGGATTGCCATTGCAAGAGAACTTTATAAAAAGGTAGATTTATTATTTATGGATGAGGCAACTTCAGCACTAGATGGGGAAACAGAGGCTTCAATTCAAAAGAATATTGAGGAGTTGCACGGGGAGTATACTATAGTAATGATTGCCCATAGATTAAGTACTATTAAAAATGCAGATAGAATTATTTTATTGAAAAACGGGCAGATTTCAGCTTCAGGTTCATTCAATGAATTAATGCAAAGCTCTCCGGAATTTCAGAACATGATCAATTTACAGGAGTTTTAAAATAGAATTATTCTAAAATATTAAAAATGTCAAAAATTAAAACGGATTTATACAAGCATTTTGTAAAAACCGGAAGTCTATTTTCTTCTGATTTTACAAATTATCTTATCAAGGATCCTATTTTATTATACTATTCAGATTTCAGTAAAAACTGGGGAGATTATATTAATCCGTTTTTAGTCAATAAAATTACAGGTAAACGAGTAGTTTCCTACAAACGGATATATAATGTTAAGAATAAACAGAAGCTTTTCGGGGTTGGAAGTATTTTACATCACCGGGGACTCGAAAATTCAATAATTTGGGGATCTGGATTTATTTATCCTCCAAAAAAATTACATGGTAAACCATCTCAGATATTGGCACTGAGAGGAAAGAAGTCAGCAAAAATTTTTGAAGATTTTGGAGTTTCTCACAACGGTGTGTATGGTGACCCAGCATTATTATTTCCAAGCTTTTATAATCCGGTTGGTGAATTAAAATATAAAATTGGAATCATACCTCATTATTCAGAATTGGGAGATTTTAAAAATAGTCAAGTTCTTTCTGAAAATAAGGATGTTAAGATTATAAGTCCAATGGTTCCTAAAAA
This sequence comes from Christiangramia flava JLT2011, assembly GCF_001951155.1. NCBI lineage: Bacteria > Pseudomonadati > Bacteroidota > Flavobacteriia > Flavobacteriales > Flavobacteriaceae > Christiangramia > Christiangramia flava. Next base: position 120,197 of record NZ_CP016359.1, on the reverse strand, counting down.
TGAGGTATATAAAATAATTGATCAAATAAAAGAATGTGAAATAGTCATTTCGAGCTCTCTACATGGTTTGATATTGGCAGATTCATATCAAAAACCTTCTTTAAGGTTTAATTATTCAAATAAACTGGTCGGAGGAAATTTTAAATTTGAAGATTATTATAGTGGAGTGGGTTTAAAAAACCATAATACTATTCAAATCAATGATGTTAATAAAATCGCATTCCAAGAAATTTATGATAAATGCAGTATAAAGGAATTAAAATTTGATGGTAAAAAACTAGAACAGGTTTTGGTGAATTATATCGAGGAAAAAGGTTAGTTTTTTTAAAACAAATTATTTATACAAGATTATGAATAAAGGGAAAATTTTAGTGGTCGTAGGTTCATTCAAAATTGGGGGTGCAGAAAAAATGGCAATTGTAATTGGAGAGGAACTGGCCAACAGAGGTTTCCTGGTTAATTATGCAATTCAAAAACCTATTTTTCAAATACCTCATGAAATTGAGTCAGAACGAATTCATATTTTGAATAAAAAGAAAGATAGTGGGAAATATTATCATCATTTAAATAATGTCATACAAATAAAAAGACTCGCTAAAAAATTTAAGCCAGATGTAGTTATAGGACTAACATATTTTAGTAGCTTTCTTTCTTGTTTTACTTTATGTAATAATATTATTGGAACATTCGATGTTAACCCTTACGCTCTAGGTAAAAAGCGACATCGAATCGCAGATTTTGTGTGTAGATGGCCAAAAGTAAAAAACATCGTGGGGCCCTCAAAAGGGACAATTATGGAACTTAAGGAAGCCAGGCCAAGGTTTAGTGAGAAATTCATAACGATATATAATTCTCTGGATTTCGAAAAGGTGGAGAATCTAGCAAATGAGGATATTCAAGAATCTTATTTAATTCAAAAGCCTTATCTCTCTGCAATGGGAAGACTTAGTGATCAAAAAAACTTTACTATGCTAATCTCAAGCTATGCTAAAAGTAATATTAACGAAATATATAATCTTGCCATAATTGGAGATGGACCCAAAAAGGAAAAATTAGAGAAACAAATTAAAAAATTAGGCTTAGAATCTAAAGTATTCTTAATTGGATTTAAAAGTAATCCATATCCTTATATTCAGCAATCTGAATTTTTTATTAATACTTCATCATTTGAAAGTTTCTGTGTTGTTATTCTTGAAGCATTGGCTTTGGGAAAAATGGTTGTTGCCACGGACTGTCCTTCAGGTCCTGGAGAATTGGTTCAACATGGTTATAATGGATATTTGACTGAGGTGAATAATATTAAATCTTTGGTTAATAGGTTAAATCATTTGTCTAATAATCCTCATATTATCAAAGAAAAGGGATTAATCGCAAAAAAAAGTGTGGATAAATTTAGGGTGGATGCTATTGGAAATAAATGGGAAGAATTAATTATTAAAGTCATTAATAAATATAATTAATGGTTAAGGCAGAATTAATGAAAAAAAAAATGATTATTCATTTAGGCTTTCCAAAAACAGGGACAAGTTATTTGCAGAAGAATATATTTACTAGATTGGATGGTGTTAATTACCTTGGAAGGTGGGATAATTCTTATTCAAATGGAGCTTTGGGATTAAAAAATTTCGTATCCTTTTTATTATTCATGCCTGAAGATGCATTTTTAAATAGGTTGCCACAAATGGAGGAAGTATTATTGAATAACCAATTGCATCTTGAAAAAAATGGGAACGGAATAACAAACATCCTTTTATCTGATGAAGCACTAATTTTTAGGACTATTGATCCTTTTGGCATTCGCTGGCATGGTAAATTTAGTGGTTGTATAGATCGATTATTAAGAAGGTTGAAAATTTTCGCAGATTATTCTGGTTTCGATTTGAAATTAATTCTAACCCTCAGACATCAGGCCGACCTAATTCATTCTTTGTATTGTGAACGCTATTATGTTTATCGAAAGATGTCAGATATTGATACATTTTCAAAATATCTTTCAACTGTTTTGAATTCTAAATTCTATGATTATGGAATTTCAAATTTTCAATACGATCTATTAATTAATAAAATACGGGGTTTTTTTCAGAAGGAAAATCTTTTAATACTTAAGTATGAGCATATGAAAAATGATCCTTTGCAATTTTATAAGAAATTGGTGGAATTTACCGGGTGCCATACCGATGTTCGAGAATTATTACCTAAAGTGGAAAAAAATATAGAAAATAGGAGAAAAATTGACCATAATAAAAAGATTGCTAATTTAGGATTTCATATACCCAAAATTTTTGAAAATTTAAATTCGTCAATTGTAGCTTTTCTTTATAAAGTAGGGTTAATCAAAAGTAATACAGTTTGGGAATATCGGCTTAAGAATGGTTTATGGTTTCATAAACCTAAGATTATAACAATGACCAAGGAGCAACGAAGAATGATTAACGATACTTTTGAGAAAAGTAACAGAATTTTAAGTCAAGATTATAAAGAATTTTTAGATTACGTAAATGAATAAGAATTTTAAAATATTAGACTGCACTCTTAGGGATGGAGGTTATTATACAAACTGGGATTTTGATAAAGATTTGGTTAAAATGTATTTTCAGTCTTTTAATGATCTTCCTGTCGATTATTTGGAAATCGGATATAGATCAAATCCAATGAATAAATATTTAGGAGAATATTTTTATTGTCCCGAATATATATTGAAACAAACTCGAGAATTAAGCAATAAAAAACTTGTCATTATTCTGAATGAAAAAGATGTGCGGGCAGAGCATGTGCCAGACTTATTAGGCCCTTGTAGGGGGTATATTGCAATGGTTCGAATTGCGATAGATCCTCAAAATTTCACTCGGGCGTTAAAATTAGCAGAGGCTGTTAAAAGCCTAAATTTCGAAGTGGGCTTTAACGTAATGTATATGTCCAATTGGTCAGATTATCCTGACTTTTTAAATCAGCTCGAAAATGTAAATGGTATTGCAGACTATTTCTATATGGTAGATTCTTATGGGGGCGTCTATCCTGATGATGTTAAAGATACTTTCAATATTGTTCGTGAAAAAACTGATGTTGACTTAGGATTTCATGGACACAATAATCTTCAATTAGGTTTAATCAATACTCTAACGGCTATCGAATGTGGTGTTTCGATTGTGGATTCTACAGTTACCGGAATGGGTAGAGGTGCCGGGAATTTAAGTACCGAATTACTTCTTACTGCACTAAATGCTAAGGATGTATTAAAACAAGTTGATTTTAATGCTTTAAGTAAAATTGTGGATCCATTTGCAAAAATGCAAAAAGATTATGATTGGGGTACCAACTTACCGTATATGGTTTCTGGGGCAAATTCTTTACCACAGAAAGAAGTTATGGAATGGGTAACCAAAAGATACTATTCTTTAAACAGCATTATTCGGGCGCTATCTAATAAATCTCTGGGTGTTAAGGATAATGTTGAGCTAAAAGAATTTAATACAAAAGGTGATAACTACAATGAAGCGATTATCATAGGAGGTGGTCCCAGCGCTTCGAATTTTTCAAAAGCTGTTAAAGAGTTTATTCAAAATAAACCTAATTGCTTTATTATTCATTCAAGTTCCAAAAATGCTAAAAAATATAAGGATGTAGATTGTTTGCAAATTCATTGTCTCGCTGGAAATGAGGGATATAGGTTGGAGGAAGCTTTACATGAGATTTCTGAAACGAATAAAATGGCAATCTTACCTCCCTATCCTCGCACCATGGGGACTTATATTCCATCAAACCTGGAAAAGGTATCCTATCAGTTAAATGAAATAACCTTTACCTCAAAGTATCTAGAATCTGTTACATCTTTAGCCTTTGAGATTCTGGTTAAAATGAAAATTAAAAGATGTTATGTTATTGGTTATGATGGTTATGATGGGAATATTTCGCCGCAGGAGATGGAACTATTTAATGAAAATGAATATTTATTTAATAAGATAAAAGAGAAAGGTATTAATCCAGTTGCTTTAACTCCTACCAAGTATTCTGAGTTAAATCAACAATCTGTTTTTTCATTAATATAATATGTCTATTGCCGTATTTTTGCCAGTTCGTAAGGGGAGTCAAAGAGTAATTAATAAAAATAATCGTCCTTTTGCAAATAAGGAAGGAGGTCTCCTTGAGGTAAAACTTGAGCAGCTTTCAAAATTGAAAGTTTCAGAGATAATACTCTCCACAAATGATGAAAAAAGTCTTGAATATGCACAAAAAATATCTTTACCCAAATTAAAAATAGATGTAAGGCCGGATAGTCTGGCGATGAGCAATACGAAGTTAGAAGATCTAATTTCTTATGTCCCAACTATAACAGATTGTGAGCATATTTTGTGGACTCACGTTACTTCACCATTGGTTACTAATAAAATTTATGAAAAGGCGATTGATGCTTATTTTGAAAATCTGGAAAACGGATATGATAGTTTAATGAGCGTCACCCCATTTCAAAATTTCCTATGGAATAAGGAGATAGGAGAAGTTGAAAATAATATTACCAGGGAATTGCGCTGGCCTAGAACACAGGACTTAAAAAAACTATATGAAATCAATAGTGCAATTTTTTGTGCTAATAGAAGAATATTTACAGGAAAGAAAGATCGAATAGGAGGTTCTCCATTCTTATTTGAAATTTCAAAAATAGATGCGTTAGATGTTGATTGGGAAGATGATTTTTTAATTGCGGAGGCTGTATACCAAAAATTATATGTTTGATAGTATAGAAATTATTTTTTGGGATTTCGACGGGGTCATAATGGATTCTATGAAAGTAAGGGATGAAGGATTTAAAATAGTTCTCAAAGATTACCCTAGTGATCAAGTTGAAAAATTAATGGAATTTCATAGAAATAATGGTGGTTTATCAAGATATGTGAAATTCAGATATTTTTTTGAGGTTATAAGAAATGAAAATATTTCCGAGGAAAATGTAAATATTTTGGCCAATAAGTTTTCGGAAGTAATGTTAGAAAGGCTGATGAACAGAAATTTGCTTATAGAAGACTCTTTTAACTTCATCCTAAACAATTATAAAAATTTTGATTTCCATATTGTATCAGGTTCAGATGGTAAAGAATTAAATCTAATTTGTAAAGAGATAGATATTGATGAATATTTTTTAACCATTAATGGTTCTCCTACTCCAAAAACTGAATTGGTTAGAAAATTAATTCAGAAATATAAATATAATACCTCACGTATTATGTTAATCGGGGATTCACATAATGATTATGAAGCAGCATTGTCCAATAATATTGCGTTTATGGGATATAATAATCCGAAGCTTAAAGTATTACCGATAAAATATTTAAATAATTTCTTTCCTAATCAAAAATGAAAATCTTCAGGAATATTAAAGGGATATTTTATATGTTATCATTTACTAAAATATTCAGGTCGAAAAGTATACTCAAGGATAAAAGAATAGCTATAATTGGTGCCGCAAATTCCGCCTTTGACGAAGAAAATGGAAATTACATAGACGATTTCGATTACGTTATCAGATTAAATAAGGCTCCTTATTCATTGACCGAAAATAAATCTAAATTCATCGGTACGAAAATGGATATTTTGATTCATTCATTTTATGAAAATAATGATAGCGGAGGAGGAGTAATTGATTTCAACTTATACAAAAAACTAGGGCTCAGGTATTTAATTAATCCTCATAATAATTTTAATGGATTAAAGACCCACTTAAATTATTTTAAACGAAATTTTTATACTGAGAGTACTTATTTACTATCAAAGAAAGAATATAAAAACTTAATAAGAGGTTTTGGAAAAAAAATTCCCACTGTAGGATACATTGGACTCTATATTGCTTTAAATAGTGGGGCTAAGGAAGTTTTCATTACAGGATTCACTTTTTTTAGAACTCCATATGCACAAGATTATAGAGATCATTTAATAGATATGAAAGCTAATCAAAAGCATATTTATAAGCAGGGACTTCATGACCCAGAATTAGAATTAAAAAAGTTCATTCAGCAAATTAAGAAGGTTAAAGCGGATCGTAAAATTATTATGGATAAAGCATTGCAAAATATTTTAAAAAAGGAATTGTGAACAATAAGGAGAAAAATAAGACTGCATTATTCGTGATGCCAAGGAAAAGTTCGGCTTGGAAAGGAGCGGAGGCTATGTGGATAACTGCTGGGGGATGGGCGGCAGCCGCAAAGCGACTTTTTGGTGAAGCTATAATATTTACAAATGACACCAGTGCAACTCCAAAAGAGATTCTCTCATATCCAGTTAACTCCTCAAAAGATAAAAATCAAAAAAAACGCTCAATATTAGTTAGATATTCCCCTGAAATAATTAAAACCTTATATAAAGATTTTTTATTATGGCGGGCATCTAAAAATGGTACGTTATATAATCATAAAGCTGTAATTAAGGATCAAAATATAAGTTTAGTTTGGGAGCAGCATGATTTATTTCCTGGTATAGGATATAAGTTGGCTAAAAAATATAATGTGCCATTTATTTTATATGTTCATGCTCCGCAAGTCTGGGAAACATCGAAATGGGGGGTAAAAAGACCAATTTGGGGAAAAATTATCGAGAAAATTGAAGCTAAATCGCTTAAGCGGGCAGATTTGGTGGCTTGTGTTTCAGAGCAAGTTTCTCAGAAATTGATTGAAATGGGTGTGCCTAAAGAGAAAATTCATATTTCACCAATGGCTGTTGATCCTCATTTATTTGATGATATAAATTCGAATTCGATTAAAAGAAAATTCGATTTAAATAATAAACTTGTTTTAGGGTGGACAGGCTCATTTAGGAGTTTTCATGGTCTTGATCTGCTCATAAAGACATTTGATCAAGTTTTAATGGCTGTTCCTAATGCTATTTTATTGTTAATCGGCGACGGAAAAGAGAGAGAAGAAATTGAAAAACTTGTGGAAGATTTGGATATAAGTGAAAATGTAATATTTGCAGGAAGAAAATCTTTTATTGATGTCCCAAAATATGTGAATGCTTTTGACGTAGCAATTGTAAGTGCTAGAAGTAGCAAAGATTTTCATTATTCTCCTTTAAAACTTAGAGAATATTTAGGAGCTGGAATCGCATCATTGGCACCGGACGCAGGTGAAATACCAAAAACTTTTATAGATAATCTTCATTTGAGAATATATGAAATAGGAGAAATTGAATCTACATCCCAAATAATAATAGAGCTTTTCCGAGATCAGGAAAAGCGTCAAATTTTGGGTAAAAATGGTAAGGAATTTATTTTAAATAATGGTACTTGGGATGTGGAATTGGATAAAGCCTTAAAAAAATTAAATACTTAAAATGTTAAATCGATAATTAATTATTTGAATAAAAAGGTTTTGATAATTAAATGAAAAAACTATATAAAACATTTTAATTAATTGATATATAGTATTTTAGTTTGTTTTCAAAATTTTCGTTCAATTTTTAATTGAAGTACTAAATCAAAATTTGCTTTTAAGGTATTCACTAATTCCATTTCAGTTTATGTAAAATGCCGCTCAAATTTAGCTTGCTACTTACAGATCAAAAAAATAATAAGATATTTTAATGGGAAATATAGTGGAAAAACAATTCTAAATTAGTTCCTGATTATATTCTATAGATTAGAAATAAGGTATAATTAGATGAAAAATGGACGGATTTGAATCCATTGAAATTTTCTGTTTGTTTTGGAATGTTGAGATTGAGATATAGGACGAAAGGATAATCATTGGTGAAAAATGATATATTAGGATAGTATTATTAACTCTGTTTTTATGTCATGTAAAAACATTCATAGAAATTTCCTACTATATACTAATTTTAATTTGATAGATATACAATCATTGGAAGATTTCATTTTTTTAAAATTAAGAGAACATTTAATTACTGGTCAATATTTGTTCGAAGTAATGGTGTATTATTTAATGAGCTTAGAGGTTAGAAATTATAAAAAATACTTAAATGATGCTGAACTTAGTTGAAGATCAATTATTAAAAAATAGCTTCTTGAATTATGAGATTAGTGGTTTAAGGAGAAAGTACTTTAATTACTTGCTTAAACGAGTAAAGCCTTGTAATATTCTAAGTATGTTTATGAAAATCCTCTAATTTGAAAATTCTTCAAGTAATTCAAAGGCCACAATTAAGAGGTGCAGAAATATTTGCTTGCCAACTATCCAACCACCTTCTGGATCAAGGACATGATGTGGTGGTACTTACTCTGTATCCTGGAGATGGAGAATTGCCTTTCAAGGGAACTCAAATCCATTTGAACAGGCCTATATCGCATAGGCTTTTTGATTTTATCGGTTGGAAAAAATTTGCGGAATATATTAATAAATATCAACCAGATGTTATTCAGGCCAATGCCTCTGATACTTTAAAGTTTTGTTCAAGTTCCAAATACCTCTTTAAATGGAAAAATAAACTGGTTTTCAGAAATGCAAATAAAATGGGTGATTTCATTGACTCACCACTTAAGCATAAATTGAATAAATTTTATTTAAAAAACTTGGATTACGTCATCTCTGTAAGCAAGGAATGTGAAAAAGATTTTATTAAAACTTTTCAATTTTCGGAGGATAAAATTCAAACCGTTACCATTGGTGTAGAAGAAAAGAAAATTGATGCCCTATCGCCTGATTTAAAAGAGATATATTCAAAGGGACCAGTTATAGTGCATATTGGAGGATTTGTGCCGGAAAAAAATCACGAAACTCTTATTAGAATTTTCTCATGCCTTTTAAAAAACAACCAAAGGCTGCAATTGGTTTTAATAGGAAAAGGAAAGCTTCAGGAAGCTATAAGGCAGGAAGTTCAGGAGAAGGGTTTAGAAAAAAATGTGCATTTTCTGGATTATAGAAATGATATTCTGGAAATTTTAAAAAGAGCAACTTTATTCGTTATGCCCAGTCTAATTGAAGGCTTACCTGCGGTAATTTTGGAAGCTATGTATTGCGGTACCCCAGTCGTCGCTTTCAATGTGGGGGGAATTAGTGAAGTCATTAAAAGTGGCCAAACTGGCGAACTTGTTCAGAAAGGAGATGTAGATGATTTTATACAAAGAGTTGAACGAATATTAGGTGATGAAAATTATAGAGATGAAATTGTTCAGAATGCATCAGATTTGATTCACTCACAGTTTTTAAATAATCAAATTGCTGAACAATTTGAAAGCTGTTATGAAAACCTTCTTGAACCTGAAATAAAGAGAGGGCAACTTCGTATACTTCAGATTATTCAGAAGAAGCAATTTCGCGGAGCAGAAATATTTTGCTGCCAACTATCAAATGAACTAGAGCAAAAAGGCCATGAAGTACAGGTGTATAGTATTTTTGAGGGTTCAGCTGATTTGCCTTATTCAAAAGTAATTAATTCATTTCAGCGAAATCAATCATTAAGGTACACTGATTATTCTGGCTGGAAGGCAATTGCCGAAATTGTTAGGAAATTCAAACCAGATATCGTGCAAGCGAATGCGTCTGATACTCTGAAGTATACGGTTATTTCTAGACAGTTATTTGGTTGGAAGGTCCCTATTGTTTTTAGAAATGCCAGTTTAACGAGTTTTTACATCAATGGAAGCCTTTCCAAAGAGATAAACCGATTTTTATTTCAGAAAGTTGATAAAATCGTCTCTGTTTCGGAGTCTTCTAGAAACGATTTGAATGGCCTGTTTCCATCCACAACAAACAAAAGCATTGTGATCACAAATGGGGTTAATTTGGGTTTGCAAGAAAATAGGATTTCGAGCCCCTTTCAAAATGGTAAGCTAAATATTGTTCATGTTGGTTCCCTTACTTCAGAAAAAAATCATCTCAAACTGATTAGAATTTTTGAAGGGTTTCTTGAAACTTTTTCAGAAGCGAGTTTGCATATAATTGGTGATGGACCTTTGAAAAAGATTATTGAGAATGCGATTCAGAATGCTAATTTGACAGATAAGGTTATCATGCATGGTGAAATGCCAAATCCGCAGTTGTATATAAAAAACGCCTCTATGTTGGTGTTACCAAGTCTAGTAGAAGGTCTGCCTGGGGTCATATTAGAGGCCATGAATTTTGAAACGCCAGTTGTAGCCTATAATGTTGGTGGAATTTCCGAAGTTTTAAATGATAAAACGGGATATCTTGTCGAATCAAATAATGAAACTCAATTTGTAGAGGCGATGAAACAAGTAGTTATCTCCGATAACACCAATAAAATTCTGAAAGCAAAAGAATTGGTTAAATCCAAATTCAACAATTCCCTTCTAGCCGAGAAGTTTGTAAAGGTTTACAGGAACACTATCGCAGAAAAGAAATTCAATTAATGAAAAAGATCAGAATTCTACACATCATTAAGTCATTAGGAAGGGGAGGAGCTGAAATGCTGTTGCCAGAAACGCTCGCTCTCCATGACCAGTCAAAATTTGAATTTCATTATATTTATTTTTTGCCCTGGAAAGATCAAATGGTTCAGGCCATTGAAGAACAGGGAGGAATTGTAAACTGTTTTGAAGCTAAGAATAATATTCAGTTAATTGGGCAATATCCTAAAATTGCTGATTATTGTCATTCTCATCAAATTGATCTCATACATTGCCATTTGCCTTGGGCAGGCTTTGTTGGAAGGTTAGTGCATCGAAAAACCCGTATTCCAATGGTATACACCGAGCACAATATGCAGGAACGTTATCATCCTGTGACGAAATTCCTGAACAAGAAATCTTTTAATTCTCAATCGCTGGCAGTTGGAGTTTCGGAAGACGTCTCGCAGTCTATTAAAAATAATATTTCTCCTAGTATACCGGTGAGGACTATTCTCAATGGCGTAAATACACAAAAATTTAGTCGGAATAAGCACGATCTTTCCGTTAGAGAACATTATAATATTCCGGAAAATGCCATTGTAATAGGCTTGGTTTCGGTTTTTCGGTTTCAAAAACGGATTAAGGAATGGTTACAGGTATTTAGAAACTTAAAGAATTCTTCTTCAGAAGAAATTTTCGGACTGATTGTTGGAGCAGGTCCTCTCGAAGAAGAGATTATGCAGGAAGTTGAAAGATTGAACTTAAGAGAGTCGGTTATTTTTACCGGACTCCAGGAAAACACGCTGCCATATTTCAACGCGATGGATATTTTTATGATGAGTTCCTCATTTGAAGGTTTGCCTATTGCGTTGTTAGAAGCCATGAGCATGGAATGCGCTATCGTAACAACAAATGCTGGCGGGATAAAAGAAGTGGTTAGAGATGAGAAAGATGGTTTAATGGTTCCTGTGGAAGAATGGGAAGAACTAAAAGAACGTTTGCAATCCCTGATAACTGATAGACCTAAATTAACAGAATTACAAAAGGCGGCTAGAGAAAGAGTCATAACCGAATTTAGTTTACAGGTAATGACAAAGAATTTGGAACAGGCATACATGGAATTTTCAGAATGATTATAAGAGAAGCACATACCGAAGACCTTGAGGACATTATTTCAGTTTTGAAGGCAAGTCTTGGTGAAACTTCTTCCAAGAAAACTAGTGACGTCTGGAAATACAAGCATGTAGCTAATCCATTCGGTAAAAGCCTGGTTTTGGTGGCAGAGGAAGATGGTGAGATCATTGGAGTAAGGGCCTTTATGCGATGGAAGTGGCAACTGGGAAGCCAAACTTTCAGCGCTTTTCGTGCCGTAGACACCGCAACTCATCCAGACCACCAGGGCAAGGGAATTTTCAAGAAACTTACTTTAAAAGCTTTGGAACTGGCAGAACAAGCAGGAGATCATTTTGTTTTCAATACGCCGAACTCCCAAAGTAAACCAGGTTACCTGAAAATGGGCTGGCGGGAAGTTGGTAAAGTACGTACCCAAATAATTCCGCAATCACCGTTCAGATTTCTACAAACTGCTAGAAAAACTCCCATCTATGATAATGGAAAACCCTTGAACGATTTATCAGATTTAATAAAGATTTATGATCAAAGGCGTTTAAAGGATGCTAAACTTTACACTCCAAAATCTATGGAGTATTTGACCTGGAGATATTCTGAAAATAAGATTCAACAATATTTTATTTCCTCAGACCAAGATCATTATGTAGCGGCCTATTTAAAGGATAGAGGTAAGATTTTGGAATTGCGTATTTCTGAAATGATTTTCGTGGACCAAATAGGTAAAGATAAAATATGGAAGTTTATAAATCAACTTAGTAGTCAGTATAAAGCCAATATCATATCTCACAATAGTCTAGAAAAATTTAGCAATTTTCAGATAAAAGGCAATTTTGGGCCAGTTCTGACATTTAAAAATATAACTTGCAAGTCTAAAGATCATGAGAAATTCCTGGAAGATTCTTCCTGGAATTATACTATTGGTGATCTTGAATTATTCTAGGAATGGTTGGAGGAATATTTCTTATACTTTTTTTGGCAGTAATTAACCAGGCTATTTTTAATGGGTTTGCCAAAAAACATCAATTTTTTTCGAAGAAATTGATGAATAATCTATATCTCTATCATATATTTTTTCAGATTGTCTATTACACTTATGCAAGTTTTAACGCGAGTGATTCCAAGTTATATTATTCTAGACCACAGAATAATACTAAATCCTGGTCAGAGTTCTTTGGAACTAGTACGACCTTTGTTGATTTTATATCTTATCCATTTATAAATTATCTCCATTTCAATTACGAAATGATGATGATTTTATTTGGTTGGCTAGGATTCTTGGGTTTCCTGTTTGCATATTTATTTTTTCGAGAAAATATTCCTATTAAAGTTAATGTTTTTAAGAATATAGATTTTTTGAGTTTAATTCTTTTTTTGCCAAACATGCATTTCTGGACTGCTTCTTTGGGTAAAGGATCGATAATATTTTTTGGTTTGATGATGTTTGCCTATGCCATTAAATATCCAGGAAAACGTTTAATAAGGCTTATACTAGCTGGAGCGGTGATTTATTTTGTTAGACCCCACGTTCTCCTATTTGTCGGTTTCGGTACATTATTAGGTTATATGAGTGGTAGAGAAAAAATTGCTTTTTGGAAAAAATTGTTGGTCTACATTGGAATGATAGGTGGGCTGGTATTGGCTCAGGAACAAATTTTAGCAATGGCAGGTATGCAAAATACGGATAATTTCGTTGAAAATTTTGAAAACTTTTCTGAAGACCGGGCAGATGATTTAAGTAAATCAGGTAGTGGAGTAGATATGACTTCATATCCGTTACCAATTAAATTATTTACATTCTGGTTTCGACCGCTTTTTCTCGATGCTCCTGGAGTATTAGGTCTAATAGTATCTATTGAAAATTTTATCTACCTGCTCTTATTCGTGAAAATTTTAAATAAAAGATTTTGGAAGTTTATAAAAAAATCTCCGATTACTGTTAAAATGAGCGCGACTGTATTTTTTACTTCGTCACTAGCATTAGTTTTCGTGATGTCTAACTTAGGAATTATTATGCGCCAAAAGTCACAGGTAATGTATTTCTTGTTTTTTGTGATTTACTATTTTCTGGCAGAGGAGAAATACAAAAAAATTGTAAAGATTAAGAAACTAAGAAACCTTCAGGCTAAAGAAGAGCAATTAATTACTACATGACGAATTTGAATTCTTATCTAGTCATATCTCTTGACTTCGAATTACTCTGGGGCGTATTTGATAAAGTAGATTTTCGCCAAAAGCATCAATATTTTCACAATACCCGAAAAGTTATTCCTCAACTGTTGAAGTTATTCAAGGATAACGAAATTAACTGTACTTGGGCGAGTGTAGGAATGTTGTTTAATGCGGATTGGGAAGAATGGTCGCAGCACAATCCAACTGAAGTACCTTCTTATATTAATAAAAAATTATCACCCTATTCCTATAAATTAAATAATTCGAACCTTCCTGAGGAATTGTGTTTTGCTCCAGAATTGCTTGATCAAATCTATTCTACTCCTGGCCAGGAAATTGGCACCCATACTTACTCTCATTATTACTGCTTGGAAGAAGGTCAAAGCCTGGAAGAGTTCCGTGTTGATCTCAAATTAGCTATCGATTTAGCAGCCGGGAAAGGATGTGCGATTAAATCTCTAGTGTTTCCCAGAAATCAATTTAATGAGAAATACCTTAAGGTTTGCCAGGATTTAGGAATACACTCGGTTAGGATCAATCCTACAAACTGGTATTGGAACGATGTTCAGTCAGACGGATTACTGAATAAAATCTTTCGATCTGGAGATGCTTATATAGGGCCGAAAGATAAATCGTATCACATTTCGGAAATAGAATTCTACAACAACCAGATATCTCTTCAAAAAGCAAGTAGATTTTTGCGGCCTCATTCTTCAAAATTCAATTCTATTCGCTTGGATAGAATTAAATCTGAAATGTCTTACGCTGCAAAAAATGATGAAATTTTCCATCTTTGGTGGCATCCTCATAATTTCGGTGATTTTCCAAATGAAAGTTTGTTGGAACTGAAAGAAATTATTACTCATTTTAAAGAATGTCAAAGTAAATTCGGAATGCAATCCGCAAATATGGAAGAAATTCATTTGGCTGCTCAACATTTCCACAAAACTGTGGAGTCTTAAATTTCCCTAGAACTTCACAATAGCTCAGTAATTCGTAATATTTAGTAAATTTATTGAGAATTCAGCATGAATTTGTTACATATAGCAACAATTAATCAAATTTCTATTTTGGTCTAAAATTAGAATCTATTCGTAAAAAATTGCGAAAGATTTGGATTTGATTTTACCCTACATTCAATTTTTATTATTGTTTGCCGGATTATTCCTGGTAACCAGGAACATTTTTTCCTATTTCGAGAAAAAATTTGATTTCTTTTCCAAGGATATGATGTGGTGCGTTTACGTTTATCACCTCCTATTTGGATTGATCTACTATTTGTATGCTTTATCAAACCCGTCTGACAGTAAGAAATATTTTTCAAGTACTTTATCCACAAGTAAGAGCTGGGAGCATTTTCTTGGCACTGAGACTTCTTTTATTAAGTTCATATCCTATCCATTTATAAACTACCTGAATTTCAGTTATGAAATGATGATGTTATTATTTACCTGGATAGGGTTTTTAGGGTTTCTTTTCGCTTACCTGTTTTTCAAAGAAAATATTAATCTCAAGGTTACAATATTCAAAAACATCAATCTCTTAACCCTTATTCTTTTTCTCCCCAATATGCATTTCTGGTCCGCATCCCTAGGGAAAGGAGCTATTATCTTTTCGGGATTGATGTTATTTGCCTATACTTTGAATAAACCTGAGAAACGCATATTACCAATGGCATTTGCGGCAATCTTGGTGTTTGCAGTAAGACCTCATATTTTCTTTTTTCTGGTATTAGCGCTGCTGTACGGAGTCTTTTTTGGTAAAAACCAATTGCCTTTGAAGGTTAAACTGGGTGGGATTTTGATTCTGGTTGCCAGTCTATTCCTGCTTCAGGATAAAATTTTAGGTGTTGTTAAATTATCAGATTCTAATAATCTTATCCAGGATTTTTTGGCATTTGCTTCCAAGAGATCTGGGGATTTAAGTGAGGCTACTTCTGGTCTGCATATGGCTAATTACAGCATCTTGGAAAAAGTATGTTCTTTTTGGTTTCGACCTTTATTTTTTGATGCACCGGGAATTTTAGGAGTTTTCGTGTCTATTGAAAATTTGGTATACATCATTTTATTCTCCCGTCTTTTCAAATTAGACTTTTTCAAATTCTGGAAATCCGCCAATTCCAATGTGAAGATGAGTATGGTTCTTTTTTTGGGTACCTCACTGGCCATGACTTTTATTATGTCCAATCTCGGAATCATGATACGTCAAAAGTCCATGATCATGTATTTCTTATTATTTGTCGTGTATTACTTCCAGGCTCACAGTAATGGCATTCCTGCCAGAAAAAAAGCCGAAGTGGTAAATAAATAATAAACCCAAATCTATAGAGGTATCTGGTCTCTTTAAATTATGTAGATTTGAAAAGAAGTTAAGATCTGCTTTGAATGATCCCATTTAAGAGACCGCAACAATATTTTCATTATTTCAGATTCTTTTATCGTTACCTGGGGATAAAAGTCTTCATCGGTATTATTCTGAGTTTATTGATGGGGGTTTTTGATGGAGTAGGTCTGGCACTATTCATTCCGCTGATCAAACTGGCGTTTGGAGAATCGGTTGAAACAGGGACTGAACTGGATCGGTATAGTCAGTTTTTGCTGGAGAATTTTCAGTTTGATCTAAATCTTCGGAATGTTTTTCTGCTGATCCTTATCCTGTTCAGTCTAAAAGGTATCTTTAAATTCATCGATATTTTTTTCCGCGTTTGGACTCAACAAATTTTTATGCGGAAAATCAGGGATCGCAGTATATTTCTGCTAAGCCAGTACGATTATCAGCATTTTGTAAAAGCAGATACCGGAAGAATTCAGAATATTCTCGGAAATGAGGTCAATCGTGTAAGTTTGGCTTACGGACGCTACTTCAGAACGATACATTATTTTGTTTTAGTCGCGGTTTACCTGGTTTTAGCCATGTATAATTCGTTCTGGTTTTCATTTATCGTTTTGATAGGCGGTGTGTTGCTCAATCTGGTGTTCACCTTCTTTTACAAAAGAACCAAGTTCTATTCGGCTAAATTTTCATCGGAAAGCAATGAATTTCAGGGACTTCTAATGCAGAAGATCAATAGTTTTCATTATTTAAAGGCAACGGGAAAAGCTCGTGCATACGCCAAGCGCCTGAAAGTTAAGATCAAAGAACTGGAAAAATACCAATTACGACTGGGAATAGTAGAAGCCTTTATCAGCGGGATCAGGGAACCGTTCACCATCCTCATCGTTTTTGCGGCAATTGTCATTTTCATTCAATTTTTCGAAAGTCCGTTTGCCAGTATTTTACTCAGTTTGTTGCTGCTCTACCGTTCCATAACTTATTACATAGCCATTCAGGAGCAGTGGAATGCGTTTTTAGGTGTTTCCGGAAGCCTTCAGAATCTTACGAGTTTTTTGGAGGAATTATATCAGAACCCGGAAAATTCAGGGAGTCGTGATTTTTTCCATTTTCAGCAGCAGCTTAAATTGGAAGGGGTTCAATTTGCTTATGAGGATTCCCCACCCATATTGAATAATATCAGCCTTGAAATTAAAAAGAATGAGACGGTAGCGATTGTTGGGGAAAGCGGAGCCGGAAAAAGTACCTTGCTGAACATTCTTGCCGGAATTTTGATGCCTGGAAAGGGAAGCTATCTAATTGATACTGTCAATTTCAAAGAATTTAAATTTGATTCCTTCCGCGAAAAAACTGGCTACATTGTCCAGGACCCGGTCATTTTCAACGATACAATCTTCAACAATATCAGCTTCTGGGACCAGAAGAATGACACCAATCTGGAGCGATTCCGTAAGATATGTAAGAAATCTGCCATTGACACATTTATTCAGAATTTGCCGCAGAAAGAGGATACGCTTTTAGGGTATAACGGCTTAAATGTAAGCGGTGGACAAAAGCAAAGGCTAGCCATTGCCAGGGAACTTTACAAAGACGCTGAGATTATTTTTATGGATGAGGCAACCTCGAATCTTGATAGCGAAACAGAAAATGAAATCCAGACCAATTTATTTTCCTTGAAAGGAGAATTTACCTTCGTGATCGTAGCTCATCGATTATCTACCGTAAAAATGGCTGATCGCATTATTTTACTGAAAAAAGGGGAAATTGCAGCGATTGGTGATTATCGAAGCTTGTTGGAAAACAATGAGGATTTCCGAAAAATGGTAGAATTACAGGAACTGTGAAAATAACTACCAATCAATTTGCTGCTTTTATTATCACTTATAATCGCCCGGAGATTATAGGAAATACCATTACTAAAATAAATGAGCAGTCTTTCCCTCCGGAAAAAATACTGGTTGTAGACAATAGTGAATCTGATGTCACCAAAGAAGCTATTGAAAAGCTGGGATACGAAAATTTAGAATATTACCGCGTTGGATATAATTCTGGTCCAGCCGGCGGTAGCAAGATAGGTCTTGAAAAACTATCTGCTGAAGGTTATGACTGGATCTACTGGGGAGATGATAATAATCCGCCTCGTGATGAAACAGTTTTCAGAAGATTTTTTGAATGCATTGAAGAATTGCAGCGAGCCGGAGAATCTATTGGTATGTTTTGCGGAAAGGGCGGTAAATTTAATAAAATTACCGGTCGTATCCGGTCCATGAGCAATCAGGAATTAGAGGGGAAAGAAATTGCTGAAATTGATGTAGTTGCCGGAGGGCAAACGCTGCTGGTAAATGCGGAAATTGTCAAAAAAGGAATTTTGCCGGATGCTAGTTTATTTTTTTCTTTTGAAGATTTGGACATGAGTTTAAAAGCCGGTACCATTGGTTTTAAATCATATACCGATGCTAAAACATGGCTCGAAATAAGAAAGAATTATGGTGATATCCGCACACATTACCGGCCATCAGGATCCAGTTTTGGAGACCAAACAAAACTTCACAGAAATTTTTATTCATTAAGAAATTTGCTGATAATTTACTGGAGGAATCAGTTCATTTTTGCAGTAATATTTTTGCTTATTAAATCTTTGATGAAAATGTTGGTGTCCTTTAAATTTGGATGGAAGCATGGAATTATAAATGCTCGATTAACTTATCAGGCCTTATTCCAATTTGTTTCTGGGAAATTGATTAATTTCTTAAAGATCTAGAAGTCGATGAAAATCCTATACTACAGCACGGCTTATTACTCTCAACATGGCGGGAGAGTTCAATCCAGGGAATTCTTTAGTCATCTTAAAGAAATTCCGAATTATGAAGTCAGAATTTTTCCCGAGACTGAAGTTAAAAGTACTAAAAATCAAAAGAGTAATTGGAAGAATTTGATTAAGAGAAATGGGCTCTTCCAGGTTTTATCCTTTTTCCGACGGAACAATCTATACCTTAATGATCTACTGGAAACTCTAAATTCTTATAAGCCTGAGGTTCTAATAATGCAAATGGATTCTAATTTTTTACAAATTAGAAAGGTTAAGAAATTATTTCCTCAAATAACTATATGTACTCAAATTAATGGTTCTCATTTTGATGAATCTTTTAGCAAAATAATTTTTAAAAGAACGTTTAAGAAATGGGAGAGAAAAGCCTACGGTTGTGCTGATTTAAATATTTTTGTCACGGAAGAAAGCAGGAAGATGATTATGGGAGATCACGTTTCTGTCAATAGAGATATTGTTATTGCTAATGGAGTTGATCTATCGAAGTTCCACCCTTTGGATAAAACAAATCTTAGACAAAAGCTGCAATATCCTGAAAATGATTTTATACTCGGATATATTGGTACTATCGATAATCACAAGAACTTATCAGAATTACTTCTAGCAATTGAAAATATTAGTATGGAGGACAAAAGTATAAAGTTGGTCATTATTGGAAGCGGGCCGGGCTTTTTAGATCTTCAAAATCAAGTAGAATTTCTGGAATTAACTGATCAAGTTCTATTAAAGGGCTTTATTCCATTTGAAGAAATTAACGAACATTTGAACTGCTTTGATCTCGCCGTGCATCATTCGGCAAATAGTTATATGCATCCACTGAAGTTGATGGAATATTTAGCAGTAGGGATTCCTGTGATCGCGCCAGATATTCCATTTGTGAGACAGGAATTTAAAAATGGAGAGGACGTATTAATCAATACTGAAAAACAAAAATTGGAAAATTTGATAATTTCAATAAAAAATGATGACAATTTGAGAGAAAAATTGTCAAATAATTCTAATGTCAAGCAAAAGTTACAGGAAAAATTTTCTTGGAATGCTTACGCTGAAAAAATAGCAAAACACATTGAAGAAAAAAGGAAATAGAGAGAAACTCATTAGAATTACCACCATTCCGCTGTCGTTGGAAAAACTTCTGGAAGGCCAGCTAACTTTTATGAACCAATATTACGTGGTGACCGCTGTGGCTGCGGAAAAAGAGCGACTTGATCAATACGGAGAGGATAATCAGGTCGATACTTTTTGGGTAGAAATGACGCGTGCCATAACCCCATGGCAGGATTTAAAAGCACTTTTGAAACTTTACAGATTTCTGAAAAAAGAAAAACCTTTAATCGTACATACTCACACTCCTAAGGCTGGCATTATTGGGATGACCGCTGCAAAATTAGCCGGTGTGCCTTTGCGCTTACATACTGTTGCGGGACTGCCGCTTTTGGAAACTTCCGGTCTAAAAAGAACAATTCTGGACTTTGTAGAAAAGCTAACTTACCGGTTCGCCACTCGCCTATATCCAAATTCTTTTGGGCTTCAGAAGATCATTCTGGAGCTGGATTATGCTTCTCCGGAAAAACTTAAAGTATTAGGAAAAGGTAGTTCCAACGGTATCGATACTACTTATTTCGATCCTTCTCAATATTCTTCAGAATTTAAAGTGGAGCTTCGGAAAAATCTAAATATTCCGCAGGAAGATCTCGTTTACATTTTCGTGGGACGTTTAGTAAAAGAAAAGGGAATTAATGAACTAGTAGCTGCCTTCACAGAAATTCACAAAAAAACACCTTCCGTTAGTCTTTTATTAGTCGGGCCTTTTGAACAGGATCTTGACCCGGTAAGTGAGCTAACGCTGGATCTCATTCAAAATCATCCGAAAATCTTTACAACTGGCTACCAGGTTGATGTAAGACCGTATTTTGCTATTTCTAATGTGCTGACCTTCCCCAGTTACCGAGAAGGCTTTCCGAATGTGGTGATGCAGGCAAATGCCATGAATTTACCGGCAATAGTTTCCGATATCAATGGATGTAACGAAATTGTGGAAAATGACACAAATGGAATAATTATTCCTGTTAAAGATGCCCAGGCTCTGGAAGCCGTCATGTTTACCTTATATTCCCGGCCGGAAACGAGAGAGCAGCTTTCAGAAAATTCAAGGAGACTGATGGTTGAGAATTATGAAAGACAGGAATTTTGGCATATTTTGTTAAAAGAATATAAAGAATTAGAAGCGGCTCAGAAACATTGTTAATTTCGCCGCGCCTAACCGCATTTAACGCAACATTCATGTATCGTTCTTTTTTTAAACCATTGATCGATTTTTTAGCAGCCTCAATCGGTTTTTTACTACTGAGTCCGCTATTCCTGGTTTTCACAGTGTTATTGGCGATCGTGAATAAAGGAACACCATTTTTCTATCAGCAACGTCCAGGTTTACATGGTAGAATTTTCAAGATCATCAAGTTTAAAACGATGACTGATGCAAAAGATGCTTCAGGAAAATTGAAACCCGATGCAGAACGTTTGACGATGATCGGTAGAATTGTTCGGAAAACATCTATGGATGAAATTCCGCAGTTATTAAATGTGATTAAAGGGGATATGAGTTTAGTGGGGCCGCGGCCGTTACTACCTCAATACCTGGACATTTACACGCCGCGGCAGGCGAGAAGGCACGAAGTGAAACCTGGAATTACCGGCTGGGCACAGGTGAATGGCAGAAATGCCATTAGCTGGACAAAGAAATTTGAACTCGATATTTGGTATGTGGAACATATTTCTTTTTCGGTAGATTTGCAGATATTATTTAAGACAGTCAGGAAAGTTTTAATTTCCGAAGGAATCAATACGGGAAATATGGCTACAACAGAGCCATTTAACGGAAGAAACTAAATGATTTTATACGGGGCAAGTGGGCACGGAAAAGTCGTGTTAGACATACTTCAAAGTCGGAACCTGAAGATAAATCAGGTGATTGATGATAACCCGGAAATTGAAAATTTCCAGGGCTTTTCAGTTGAATTACCTGCTGAGATAGCCGGAAATTCTGAGGTAGTACTGGCGATTGGCAACAACAAGATCAGGCAAAAACTTTCTCGAAAACTTTCTGTGAATTTCAGTAGAGCGCTCATCCACACCAAAGCCCATATTTCAGAAAATATTCAAATTGGAGATGGAAGCGTTGTAATGGCAATGGCCGTTATTCATCCTGATGTCCAAATTGGTAATCATAGCATTATCAATACTGGAGCTATCGTGGAACATGATGCGGTTCTAGGAGATTTTGTACATATTTCACCGGGCGCTGTGGTAACCGGCAATGCTAAAATAGGAGAAGGAACGCATATTGGGGCAGGAGCGACACTTATTCCTGGTGTGAAGATTGGGAAATGGGCAACCATTGGAGCTGGAGCCGTCATTATTTCAGATGTTCCTGATTATGCAGTAGTTGTTGGGAATCCTGGTAAAATCGTTAAATTTAACAAAACCGAAGATGAGTAAAGAAAAAATCTGGCTCTCCTCACCGCATATGGGAGGAACAGAATTAAAATATATCCATTCCGCATTTGATGAAAACTGGATTGCCCCACTCGGTCCTAACGTAACCGGTTTTGAAAAAGATATCCAGGTTTTCCTGGAAAATGACGGAAAGTCGGAATGCGAAGTTGCCGCACTTAGTTCAGGCACCGCGGCCTTACATTTAGCTTTAGTTTTGTTGGGAGTGGAACACGGCGATGAGGTGATTTGCCAAAGTATGACCTTCGCAGCTTCAGCAAACCCAATTACGTATCAGGGAGCAACGCCAATTTTTGTGGACAGTGAGGAGCAAACCATGAATATTTCTCCACTGGAATTGGAAAATGCGATACAGGACAGAATTCAAAAAGGTAAAAAGCCTAAAGCGATTATCGCTGTTCATCTATATGGAATGCCTTATCAGGTTGATGCAATTGAGGAAATTTCCAAAAAATATGATATTCCAGTAATTGAAGATAGTGCAGAGGCATTGGGAAGTACTTATAAAAACAAGAACTGCGGAACTTTTTCAGATTATTCTATTCTTTCTTTTAACGGAAACAAGATCATTACCACTTCAGGTGGCGGTGCTTTGGTTACGAGAAAGAAAGAGATCAAAGATCAGGCAGTTTTTAGAGCAACTCAGGCTCGTGATGCCGCACCTCATTATCAACACAGTAAAATAGGTTTTAATTACAGGTTGAGCAATATTTCTGCAGGAATTGGAAGAGGCCAAATGGAGGTACTCGTCGAAAGGGTTTCCCAAAGACGGAAGATGTTTGAATTTTACGTAAATTTATTTTCTGAAGTTGAAGGAATTACTGTACAACAAGCACCAAATTCTGATTATTTCAGTAATCACTGGTTGACAGTAATTCATGTAGATCCGGAGCAATGTGGTTTTGATCGTGAAGTATTGAGATTGCACCTGGAGCAGGAAAATATTGAAAGCAGACCTCTTTGGAAACCGATGCATTTACAACCTGTATTCCAGGATGCACCGTTTTATGGCACGGGTATTGCCAAGAAGTTGTTCCAAAATGGTTTATGTTTGCCGAGTGGTTCAAATCTGAGCGATGAAGATCGTGATCGAATTGGTTCAGCTATTCGGGAGTGTTTGACAAAGTATTCAAAAAATTATGGGTAGACTTCAGAAAGCCCTACATAGAATTTTTTCCGATCCTGATCGTTCGCTGGATATAAGAAATATCAAATATCTGCCGAGATGGGCGGTTTTATTGATTGATATTGGACTTGTTTCGATTTCTATCATTTTTACCATTCTCATCCTTCTGGATCTTTCACCATTTCAGTATACCCTGATCAGCTATTTTGATAAAGCGATCATGGTGGTAGCCGTTAATATCTTTTACTTCTATATTTTTAAGACCTACGCAGGAATTATCAGGTATTCGTCAAACATTGATGCGCTGAAACTCTTGCTTGCTACCATCAGTACCTTTATTACACTGGTGGTCATCAATTATGTGGTATATTTTTCCATTGACGAAAAGATTTTCCTGATTGGCGGCTTGTTAATCAACCTTTGGATTTCCTTTTCATTATTATTCTTATTCCGCTTAGGCGTAAAACAGGTTTACGAATATTTTAAGCTTGCTCAAAAGGACGAAAAACTAATAAAAGCTGTTATTCTGGGAGTTGATGAAAATGCTATTTCAATTGCAGGTGCACTGGACATCGAACATCCCAAACGATTCAAAATCGTTGGCTTTTTAACGAATAACACCCATAAAAGTCTACAAATATTAGGGAAACCGGTTTTAAAGCATACCTCAAAAATCCATGAAGAAGTTGCATCTCTTGGTGCCGAGGCGATTATTTTTTCGGAACATTCTTTTACTCCTGAAGAAAAATTCAAGCTGGTGGAAGAATGCCTGGAGCACGATATTGCGGTTTATAATGCCCCGCTTGTTTCTACTTACGACAATGAAAATGATCAGCCAATCGCCAATAAAGTAAAGTCCCTTCAGATTGAAGATTTGCTGGAACGAGATCCTATTGAGCTGGAAGTTCAGAATAAAATAGAACAGCTTACCGGAAAGACCATTTTAGTGACTGGTGCTGCAGGTTCTATTGGTAGTGAAATCGTGCGCCAGGTAGCAGAATATAACCCTAAAAAATTGATCATTCTGGATCAGGCTGAAACACCCTTACATAATTTGCAGCTTGAGATCGAAAATTCCTTTCCGAAATTGAATTTCAGGCCTATTGTAAGTGATGTTAGTAATAGCCGAAGGTTAGCCGCTCTATTTGCAAACAACCAGATTGATGTGGTCTACCATGCCGCTGCATACAAGCACGTGCCGCTAATGGAAAACAATCCACATGAAGCGATTTTTGTAAATATTCATGGGACAAAGAATTTAGCCGATCTGGCTGTAGAATATAATGTTGGGCATTTCGTGATGGTTTCGACGGACAAAGCGGTGAATCCCAGTAATGTCATGGGAGCATCTAAAAGAGCTGCTGAAATGTATGTCCAATCACTTTATCATAATCAGCGGGCAAAAGGACCGGAAACGACTAAATTCATTACTACTCGTTTTGGGAATGTTTTAGGCTCGAATGGTTCCGTGGTACCATTGTTCAAAAAGCAAATCGAAAAGGGTGGACCAGTGACCATTACACACCCGGATATCATTAGGTATTTTATGACCATTCCGGAAGCCTGTCAGTTAGTTCTGGAAGCTGGAGCGATGGGTAAAGGCGGAGAAATCTTTGTTTTCGACATGGGAGAACCAGTCAAAATTATGGATTTGGCGATAAAAATGATTAAACTTGCCGGCTATACACCTAATAAGCATATTAAGGTTAAAATTACCGGACTTAGACCGGGTGAAAAACTATATGAAGAATTACTGAATGATGAGTGTAAAACTCTGCCTACGCATCATAAAAAGATCATGATTGGTCAGGATGTTGTAAGAGATTATGAAGTAATAAACGATAAAATTGAAAAAATCATCAAGTCTGCCTATAAGTTGAAGAATGATAAAGTTGTAGCAAAATTGAAGGATTTAATTCCGGAATTTAAGAGCAATAACTCGGCTTATGAGCGTTTAGATAAGACCCCAGAACTCAAAAAAAACTAATCAGTGCGAAGCATTAAGTCAGTTTCCAAATACCTCTATCTTTCAATAATCAGTATTTTTTTATTGGGCAGTTGTGCCACGCGGGATGAAGTGGTTTATTTTCAGGAGCCGGAATCTCTTCAGGGGTATCAGAATTTAATGGACTATGAACCAACTATTCAGAAAAACGATGTATTAAGGATAGACGTTTCTTCCAGGAATGAAGAAGTGGTTAAGCCTTTTCAGAAAAATTCTAATGGGCAGCAATCTGGAGGTCAAAGTGGGAATATGTCGTTGACAGGCTACTTGGTAGACCCGAAGGGTTTTATTCAGTTTCCGGTATTTGGAAATATTGAGGCGGCTGGAAAAACCAGGGGAGAATTTCAAGCCGAAATAGAAGATAAAGTTCGCACGATGGTTACCGATGCGGTTGTGACGGTTCGAATAATTAATTTTAGTGTTACAGTATTAGGAGAAGTTGGAAGCCCCGGGAGAGTTCAGGTACAAGATGGCCGTCTAACTTTGCCAGAACTTTTTGCCTCTGTAGGAGATATTTCATATAGTGGGCTAAGAGAAAATATAGTTGTAATTAGGGAACAGAATGGTGAAAAATCGGTTGGAAGAGTAGATATGACTAGTGCAGATGTTTTTAAAAATCCATTTTACTATTTGAAGCAAAATGATGTGGTATATGTCGAGCCGACTTATAAACAGGTCAAATCTGCTGGTTTTATTACCAGTTATACCGGAATTTTTTCATTGATCGCTTCGATTACTGGTTTAGTACTACTTTTTTCTAAATAGTTTCCATGGAAGAAATTTTTGATTATAACGAACAGAAAGAAGAGTCCAGCTTTGATTTAAAAGCTGAGTTATATAAATACCTTACTCATTGGAAGTGGCTTTTGTTTAGTTGTATGCTGGGGCTTACAATAGCCTATTTGTATAACCGCTATACCTTACCAAAATTTAGATCTGAAGCGACTTTAATGATTCTAGACGAATCTGAAGGGAATGTATCTGGAGTATTAAATGGAGATGGTTCTGGTTCACTGCTAAAATTGGAGGATAATAGTTTGGATAATCAGATTGTTAATCTTAAGTCTAAGCGTATTGTTGAAAAAGTAATTGATGACTTGGATTTTAATATTGCCTATTTTATTGAAGGGAATGTGATTACTCCGGAGGTTTATAAAAGTTCTCCAATAACAATAAAATTTATAACATCAGATAGTATCGTCAATAAATCTTCACTAGACTTGTTGATTTCTCCAATTTCTAATCAAAAATTTCAACTTGTAGAGGACGAGAATAAAATTGGTGATTTTAATTTTGGAGAAAAGATACAACTTAAAGATTTACAGTTTAGGATTACATCAAATATTAGCCAGATTAGCAAAAGTAATCCTGTACATATTGTTGTTCAACCCACACTAGCTGTCACACAGCAATATATTGCAAACAGTGCGATATTTCCTAAGGGTAAAGCGATGGATATTCTTACTTTACAAACTACAAATAATGTAAGTACAAAAGGTGAAGACTTTTTGAATAACCTGATGTATCAATTTAATTTAGACGGTGTTCGAGATAAACGTCAAGTGGCTGCTAAAACCACTGAATTTATTCAGAACAGGTTGGAAAATATTAGCACTGATTTGGATTCCGTAGAATCCAACTTAGCTGATTTCAAAAGAGAAAATCAGTTTATGGATATTAATATTGGGGCAACCGAATATATGTCTCAGAAGACAAGTGCTGACCAGGAGCTATTTAATTTAGAAACACAGCTGAATATCATTTCATCTATTCAGAAAAGAATACAGGAAGAAGGCCAGTATGATTTGCTACCTGAAAATGTTGGTATAGAATCGGGAAATGTTAGTGGTACAATTAGTAGTTATAATCAATTGATACTGGAAAGGCGGGCGCTGTTGGCAAGTTCAACTCCTGAAAATCCGGTTATTCAAGATTTGAATGAACAGATTAATGCTGTTAGAAAAAACTTAGATGCTAATATCAACACAGCGATTAGCAATTTGAACATTAAAAAAGAGAAGCTGAGCGGTAGACAAAATAGTGCAACTGCTAAATTCAGCACCTTTCCGGGAATGGAAAAGGGGATTCGAAATATTGAGAGACAACAACAGATAAAAGAACAATTATATCTCTTTTTATTGCAAAGAAGAGAAGAGGCTGCTATTGCCTTTGCAGTCACTTCACCTGTATCAAAGGTTATAGATTCCGCATTTACACACTCTTCACCTGTTAGTCCTGAACCATGGCTTATATTAGTAGGTGGCTTTGTGATTGGTTTATTAATTCCGATTTTAATCATATTTGTCAAAAACTTTTTGGATACGAAGGTCCACCATAAGGGCGATTTGAATCCTTTGATCAAAGAAGTTCCGTTCATGGGTGAAGTTCCGAGAATTGGTCAAGATCAGTCGGATGTTATTCAACTTAATGATCGCTCTCCATTGGCAGAGTCTTTCCGAATATTGAGAACCAATTTAGCTTATCTAATTCAGAAGAAGGATAAGGGTGCGGCTGACATCATTTTCGTTACCTCAACAGTCAAAGGAGAAGGAAAAACTTTCATTTCTTATAATTTGGCCAGGACACTGGCTACCACGAATAAAAGAGTGCTATTGATCGGTGCAGATATCCGTAATCCTAAGCTTCACCGTTATACTTCTGCAACCATTGGTGCCAGGGAAAAAGGATTGTCTGATTATCTCTATGATTATGAGGTAACCAAAGAGGATATTATTTCTAAAACCAATGATGAGGGTATTGCTGTAAATGTTATTCTTTCAGGGCCTATACCTCCCAACCCTGCTGAATTGCTTATGAACGATCGAATGGAAAATTTAATCGAAACCTGTAAACCGGAATACGATTATATTATCGTTGATACTGCTCCGACTATGATCGTTACCGATACGCTATTAATTAGCCAGCAGGCCGATTATACTCTTTACGTGACAAGGGCCGATTATACTGAAAAGAACCTGCTTCAATTTCCGAAAGATTTGAAAAAACAAGGTAAGTTAAAAGGTCTTGCCGTAATCCTGAATGATGTGGATTATTCTAAATTCTCATACGGTGCCCAGTACGGCTATTCTTACGGGTACGGTTATGGTTATGGAGCCGATGAAGAATCCCGTTTGCAAAGACTTAAAAAACGCTTGTTTACCAAATCCAAATAGCGTCCTAAGCAAACAGTTTTTTGTTATTATCAACTAGGACTTTGATCAAATCTTCATGTTTGGTTTTGATCTTAATTTTCTTCAATTTTTCCAGGTGATCCATTCTATGCGCATCACTTGAAATATAATCTAACATGCCTTTTTCTAGGAGTAGAAAAGCGGTTTTCTGAATTCCCGTTCCGTAGTGACCAGATAATGACAACATATTCAATTGAAATTTGCAGCCTCTCGTTTTAAGATCTTCATATTGACTGAATTTATGATGATAATACGCATACCTCTCTGGATGTGCTAAAATGGGAGAATACGAATGATTCTGTAGCCGGAAGAGTATTTCATTCAAATTGATCGGAGCCTGGAAATAAGACATTTCAACCAACACTTTTTTGCCAACAACAGGTAGAATTTCCTGCTGTTCAATAATCTCCATAAAATGCTGATCCATCATATATTCTGCGGAAGCATTTACTGATATTTCAGTTTGCGATCTTACTTCAGCTAATGCTGAATGGATCGTCTCCTGAGTGTTTGGATAATAATCACCCATCACATGAGGCGTGCATACAATTTTTTCAATACCAAAGCTCCTAAACTGTTCAATTAACTGAAGGCTTTCTTCAATATTTTTAGCACCGTCATCCAGACCAGGCAATATATGATTATGGAAATCGGTTATACCTTCTAGAAGATCAATGAGGTAGCTGTTTTTCCGGAAGATTGAGAACATTTAAACTGTTTTTATGATTCAAAATTACATAATTTAAAGACTTATTGATAATATTTGCAACAGAGTCCTAAAAACTTATATGCGCAGACTTTTTCCGCTTTTTATTTTACTACACTCATTTTGCCTTTTTAGTCAAACGGAATACTCGGCAGAATTTTCAGGAGTTGGTCTGGCCTCTTCCAATGGCGAAATGCCTTTTTGGTTCTATTCCAATACAAAGGGAAGAATTGACCAGAAAACCAATTTGATGGGGCTATTTTCTGGAAAAGGAACTTTTGATACTTCAGATGAATCATTTGTGGAAATGGGTGCGGGCGCTTTTTTTAGCGAAGGCTATGATAATAATCTGAAACTGGATGAAGCTTATATAGCTTTCACCTCTCCAAAAATTGGAGTGGTCGTGGGAAAAAAGCATAAAAAAGATCTTTTCCGAGGCTTAAGTGCTTCCAATGAAAGTATTTTATGGTCCTTAAATGCCGGTGCAATTCCGGGAATCAGACTGTTTACTACCGATCCATTTTTTATCAGCGGAAAAGATCATGGTTTTGGTGTGACCGGAAGCTGGGAAGAGTATTTGCTTGATGATGATCGATATGTAGAAAATACCCGGCTCCATCATAAAAGTTTTCATTTTGTTTACCGCAGTCAAACTGAATTTCAGGTGTCTGTAGGATTGCAGCATTTTGTGCAATGGGGAGGTGTTTCACCCGATTTTGGGAAATTACCCAGTAGCTTTCAGGATTACACTAAGATTATTACTGGTGGAACCGGGGAAGATTCGGTAGGAGGGCAGGAAGTCAATGCTTTAGGAAATCAATTAGGAAGCTACGAATTAAAAGTCAGAGCCAAAATACAGAACTTAGATTTTCAGTTCCTGTATAATCATATTTTCGAAGATGGCTCTGGTTTAAAAATGGGAAATCTACCAGACGGTCGCTATTCTTTATATGTTGAAGATAATCGGGATAGTTTTTGGGGAGTGCCTTGGTTCAAAGCTTTTATATTGGAATATTATTATTTGGAAAACCAATCCAGAAATCGGCAGGGATCTTCTGTTGATGGGAGTGATAATTATTTTAGCAATAACTTATATCGTTCGGGTTGGACCTACAATAACTTTACCATTGGGAATCCCTTTATTATTGCCAACACACCTCAAGGAATTGGTATCAAATACAATATAGTTTCGGCAATTCATATGGGAATTACGGGTGAAATTCTGAATGATCAACCCTATAAATTGTTACTTTCTTATCGTTCTATCTACGGAAAAAAGGATTCGTTCATTGCAGATCCTAAGAAAATTATTTCTCCATTTTTCGAATTAGCTCTTCTCCAAGGGGATTACCAGTTGAACCTGCAGTTGGGAGCGGATATTAATTCTGGTGAAAGTTCTAATTTTGGTGTTGGATTGAGTTTCCGACAAGAATTCTTTTAGTCTGAGAAATTATTCTGTATTCAGCAGTAGATTTCCTATATTTAGCTACAACCAAATCTAGCATTATGAATCCCACCAGCCAATCTCCAAGGAAAGGAACCGACTTTCCCATGTTTAACTCGGTCTTCAAATTTATTTTTTAAATATATCCCTGGCGAAAATATGCATGATGAAACCCTTCGTTTATTAATAATTGAAGGCGTTCAGGAAGATTTTGCACATGTTTCAGATCTTTTAAAACCTCACAAGAATGAGGTGAAAATGGAGCTTGCACAGTCCCTTGAGACAGCCAAAAGCTTGTTGAGCGTTAGTGATTATGACCTTATTCTCTTAAGTTTTGAGATCATTCCAGCTGATAAAGAGACTGAAATAATTCAGTTATTAATGGGGCTGGCCGGTGATATTCCTTTAATTCTTCTTTGCGCGGAAGCAGATGAAAACTCTCGATCGGAATACCTATCCCGGGGAGTGAGCGATTGCCTGTTTAAGAATGAGCTTAGCTCTCGTGTGCTGCTGAAAACTATTGAATATAATATCGAACGGAAAAAGATCCAGTTAAAATTAGAGCATTCCGAGAAAAAATATAAAAGTCTGTTTGATTACAATCCCATGCCCATGTGGGTTTTGGATAAAGATGATCTCAGTTTTTTGAGCGTAAATCAGGCGGCTATAGATTTGTATGGCTACACTTCCGAAGAATTCAAAAAAATGACCGTGAAAGCGCTTTGGGCACCTTCTGAAGAAAATAGGGTGGAAAAAGTGGTGATGGCCAATGCGGAAGGGTATTTCAAAGTTCGGGTGAAACATCTTACCAAATCTGGAAAAGAGATCGTTGTGGAAGTGAAAAGTAATCCGCTTATCTACGACGGGCATAAGGCCAGAGTTTCTTTGGTTAACGATATTACGGCCCAGATCGAGGCAGAAAGGAAAATTCAGGAAAGTGAGAAAAGATTTAAATCTCTGGTCCAGGAAGGCAGCGATATTATCGCGATTCTGGATTGTGAACTTCAATACAAGTATTGCTCGCCATCCTGTACTAGTGTCTTCGGAAGAGTTCCTGAAGAATTAGAAGGTTTTTCATTCTTTGATTTGGTGCATGAGGATGACCTGGAAAAATTGCAGGTAGAAATGGCAGATCTTTCCGAAAAAAAGCGCAGCCAGTTAAGTTCTTACCGTGTAAAAGGTCAGAATGGGAACTATCGATGGCTGGAAACAGTCGCAACCGACTTAAAAACCGATGAGGCTATTCGAGGTATTGTTCTAAACTCCAGGGATATAACGCAATTTGTAGAACAGGAGCAAAAACTGAAACACAGCCTGGAGCGGTATAATATTGTGGCAAAAGCGACCAGCGATTTGATTACCGATTATGATGTGGTAAATGACTATATGCACGTAAGCCCGGCAGTTTCAGAAATGTTCGGGTATCCTTATGAAGAAGTAGACCGCCGGGTGTCCTGGTGGAATGAAAAGATTCATCCGGAAGAATATGAGCAGATCAAATCACGTATCTGTGAAATGACAAAAAATGGTGTGAAAAATCTTACAACTGAATATCGATTCAGATGCGCTGATGGAAGCTATAAATTTATTCTGGATCGAAGTTATTTGCTGATGGACCATGAACAGAAACCTCTTCGGATTATTAGCTCAATGCAGGATATTACTGATCGTAAGCGCCATATGATGGAGGTTGAGAGCCATAATAAGAGACTTCGGGAAATAGCCTGGACACAATCGCACGTGGTTAGAGCGCCACTCGCTAAACTGATGGGTTTAGTCGATCTAATGAAAAATTATCAAAATGATTTTGATAATTTTGATGAGATTATGGAAAATGTTTTAAATTCAGCAAATGAGCTTGATCAAATCATCAGAAAAATAGCGACCGAAACCGAAAAAGAGCTCTAATTATAAACCCCAAATTGCCCTACCATGTTGAGAACGATCATTATAGACGATGACGAAATAATTACGTTTTTACAGCGTAACATCGTTAAAAAATGCGAACTGGACCCAGATCCCTATTCTTTTTCCAATGCTGAAGTGGCATTAGACTTTTTACGGGAACGAACTTCTTCAGAAGAATTCCTGATCATGCTGGACATTAACATGCCGCAGATGACCGGATGGGAATTTTTAGAAAGATTGAAATCTGTTCCGAATAATCAGAATTGTTTTGTGGTTATGGTGACTTCCTCTATAGACCGGTCTGATAAGCGCAAAGCAGCTAACGACAGCCATGTGGTGGATTTTATTGAAAAACCGGTCTCTGCACGACATTGTTCCAAATTAAAAGGCCTGGAACGCCTGGCAGAATATTTCGAAGAAACCGCCTAATTTTCAAAATTTTCAATCCTCTTAGTCGATCTTAGGAATGATCGGGTTAGCGCTTTTGATCTTTTCCTCTGCCCATTCTTTTTCTTCTTCGTCAGGCTGGTCAGTATCTTCATTGATCAATTCGGCAGTTGGCTCATAATTCAGATTAATGTACATTGGGAAATGATCTGAACCAATATTGCGCTCTCTGGCAATCTCAATAAGGGTGAAATCTTTCGTGTGAAACACATGGTCTAATGGCCAGCGGAAAAGGGCATAATCTGCATGAAAAGTATTGAAAAATCCACGGCCTATCCTTGGGTCCATTAATCCGCTTAATTTCTGAAAAAGTCTTGTGGTACGCGACCA
The DNA here is from genome assembly GCF_001951155.1 of Christiangramia flava JLT2011. Lineage (NCBI taxonomy): Bacteria > Pseudomonadati > Bacteroidota > Flavobacteriia > Flavobacteriales > Flavobacteriaceae > Christiangramia > Christiangramia flava. The sequence goes on along the minus strand of NZ_CP016359.1, from coordinate 86,778 downwards.
GGCTACATCATTGAGATCCCCGAGGACCAGGGCAGGTTCCTTTTCACAATCTATATCTCTGCCCAGCATCAGCAGTTCTGCATCTCGGTTGGTGGAAGTTTCACTTTCCGTAGGACTTGGAGGCATGGGATGCAAACAGTGTATTTTAACTTTTTCGCCGTTCCGAAGAATGACGTACCCGTGAATCGACGGAATATCTTCCTGCACCAGATATCGAACTTTAATATCTTCCAGTTGGAGTTTGGAATAAAAATGCATTCCGTAGAGATTATCCAGCGGAATCTTTACCGTATAGCGATATTCGTCTTCCAGGACTTCCAGTTCTTTTTCCCAACGCTCATCACTTTCCAGCGTAAGCAGAAGGTCTGGTTTGCGATCGTGGACTAACTGAATCAATTTGTCACTTCTCTTGTTAGTAGTTAAAACATTACTGACAATTATAGAAATCGAAGCACTGGAATCACTGCCTTTGAACTTAAATACCTGTTTTTTGGCTAAATAAGTATAAGGGTAAATTTTGACAAATTGATAGGATAAACTGAGCAGTAGCACACCAATCGCTATAAAATGCCAGGGTTTACTGAAGTCGTATAAGAAAACTGAAAGCAAAATGGCCAGAATGATCAAAAAGCTGATCTGGATTCTCGGAAAATCAAAACCGCGAATCCACCATTGATCAAATCTCGTTATTGAAGCCAGTGTTGGAATACACATCAGGCCCGAATAAATTAAAATGATGAGTTCAATTGTACTCATTAAAAACAGGTTTTTTTAGAAGCGGAAATTCATTCCAACACCTGCTGCATCAACACCTGTTCCGCCAATATTATTTTCAATAGAAGGATAAAATGCCAAATCCTGATTACCAATCTTATGGATTTCAGGAACTAAGATACCACAAAGCGCGCCCACGCCAAAACCTACCACGTTATCTGTCAAAAAGTGCTTTCCTGCTTTTGTCCTTAGGTAGCCCACAGTGGCCGGCACCGCAATCGCGCCCGCCCAGACGAAGGGAACGGCTTTCGAATCAGGATTAAAATCCTGGAAAACCTTTGCCGTGAAAAAAGTAGCTGCTGCTGTAGCCGCCGTGTGCCCGGCAAAAAAGGATCTTTGGGCACTGGCTTCCGTTCGCTGCTCTTCCGGTAAATTTTCATTATAGACCAGGGGCCTGCTTTTATCAACCAAACCGGCAGTAATGGTGAAAAAAGCACCGGTGGTGGCCATGGTTTCAACAAACATCACTGAAATCTGACCAAAATTTTCTCTTTCAGCATCTCCTAATAAAAGTAATGCAGGGCTGGCAAAAGATGCATAGAAGGGAATATAGCTGGCTTCATCTGCGCTTTTGGAATAGTTTCCAACAGCACCTCGGTTGATCTTTGAAATATCATTGCGGTTTAAGGCCATTAATTCAGCAGTAGTCAGTTCATCTTTATTCTGAACCAGGCTGAAACCAAGCATATTCAAACCAACGCCACCTGCAATCCAGGCACCGTCTTTCCAAAAATCGGTTTTATAAGGTGAGGAATTTTCCTGCGACCAGGAAAATTGCAAGCTGAGTAAGCAGAGTGAAATTAAAAAAATCTGTCTCATCAATTTTTTCTGTAAAAATCTCCTTTATTCAAGAAAACCGGAATAGGATTAAGAAAAGAATAACACAAAAAGCCTTTCCGCAGCAATTTTTCAATTAACATAAGATTAAAGCTTGTTGATAGAAATATGCTTCAGTTTCTGAAGGAAATCCCGTATTTTTAAATATGAAAAAGAATCAATCAGATGCGGTTAGAGGCTTTGTTTTCGACAAATATGAAGAACCGCACAAATCTCCGTTTGACCGGCTTTTTGAAATTTTCAAAGAGATCATTACACACACTTCCGGGGACCTCGATGAAGCTTTAGATTGGATGAAACAGCTGGATGAGGAATACCAGTTGACCACTGATGAATATACCCTGGATGATTTTGTGGAAGACCTGAAGAAGAAAGGTTATATCCGTGAAGAGATCGATTCGGAGGGCGGTGGCGGAATGTCGATTACGGCAAAAACCGAAAGAGCTATCCGGCAGCAGGCCCTGGAACGGATCTTCGGAAAATTGAAAAAAGGAACTTCCGGCAATCACCGAACAAATAGAGTGGGACGAGGCGATGAACATACCGGGGACTTCCGGAACTATCAGTTTGGAGATTCTTTGAGCCGTATTTCCATGACTGAAAGTTTACGGAACGCTCAGATCAATCATGGGATTGGTGATTTCCAAATGTCTGAAGACGACCTGGTAGTTGAAGAAACCCACCTGAAATCTCAAATGAGTACCGTGTTGATGATCGACATCAGCCACAGTATGATCCTGTATGGTGAAGATCGTATCACCCCGGCCAAAAAGGTTGCGATGGCGCTGGCTGAACTCATAACCACTCGTTATCCAAAGGACACTCTGGATATTTTGGTTTTCGGAAACGATGCCTGGCCCATCGAAATTGCAGAATTACCTTATTTAAAAGTAGGGCCTTACCATACCAATACGGTCGCAGGACTGGAACTGGCGATGGATATGCTGCGTCGAAAGCGAAATACCAATAAACAGATTTTTATGATAACCGATGGGAAACCTAGCTGTATTCGTGAACGCGACGGAACTTACTACAAGAACAGTATGGGGCTAGATCCCTACATCGTTGGAAAATGTTACGCGATGGCCAGACAGGCCCGAAAATTGAGAATTCCCATCACTACTTTTATGATTGCTCAGGATCCTTATTTGACCAGCTTCGTTCAGGAGTTCACGGAAGCCAATCAGGGTAAGGCTTTTTATACCGGCTTGAAAGGTTTGGGAGAAATGATTTTTGAAGATTACGAAACGAATAGAAAAAGAAGAATTAGAGGTTAGTTTATGAAAATTGAAGAAATAAAGACACTTGGCGATTTAAAGAAATCTGGATATACCAGTAGACCGATCAAAGAAGAACTTCGGGATAACCTGAAAAAGAAAATTCAGAATGGTGAACCTACTTTTGAAGGCATTCATGGGTATGAGTATACGGTGATTCCGGAAATTGAACGAGCGATACTATCCCGGCATAATATTAATTTGTTAGGATTGCGCGGGCAGGCGAAAACCAGGTTGGCCAGGTTAATGGTCAATTTGCTAGATGAGTATATTCCCGTGGTCGAAGGTTCCGAGATCAACGATGACCCCTTGAATCCTATCAGCCGCTATTCCAAAGATTTATTGAAGGAAAAAGGTGAGGAGCTTCCGGTTAGCTGGATGCATCGTGATGAACGTTTCTTTGAAAAACTGGCAACACCTGATGTAACGGTAGCCGATTTAATTGGTGATGTAGACCCTATCAAGGCTGCCAACCTGAGGTTGAGCTATGCAGATGATCGCGTGATCCATTTCGGAATGATCCCGAGAGCCAATCGATCTATTTTTGTCATCAATGAACTACCAGATCTGCAGGCCCGGATCCAAGTGGCACTTTTCAATATATTACAGGAGGGAGATATCCAGATTCGTGGTTTCAAATTACGTCTACCCTTGGATATGCAATTTGTGTTCACCGCAAACCCGGAAGATTATACCAATCGCGGAAGTATCGTAACGCCACTAAAAGACCGTATTGGTTCCCAAATATTAACGCATTATCCGGAAGATATTGAAACCGCCAGGCAAATTACGGCTCAGGAAGCGGCGCTGGATGATCGCCAGAAAGAACTGGTGCACGTACCGGAACTTGCCAAAGACCTGCTGGAACAAATCAGTTTTGAAGCACGTGATAGCGAATACATCGATCACAAAAGCGGCGTGAGTGCCAGGATGAGTATCAGTGCTTATGAAAACCTATTGAGCACTGCTGAAAGGAGGGCTTTGAAAAAAGGAGAAGATCATACCATGCTTCGTTTTGGGGATTTTCTCGGGGTGATTCCAGCCATAACCGGGAAAGTAGAACTGGTCTATGAAGGAGAGCAGGAAGGTGCCGCGTTCGTAGCTACCCAGTTGATCGGGGAGGCAACCAAATCCTTATTTCCGGAATATTTTCCGAAGATCGAGAAGTTAAAGAAACCAGATGAGGTCACTCCATATGATGATCTCGTGGAATGGTTCTTCGAGAGTTCCGGTTTTGAACTGCCAGATGATCTATCAGAAAAAGAATATCGGGAAAAACTGGATTCGATTAAGCCGCTGGAAGACCTCGTGAATAAATACCAGCCGGATGTGAAGGAAAAGGACCGTTATTTTATGAAAGAATTCATCCTTTGGTCGCTTGTTGAGTATAAAAAGCTCAGTAAAAAGCGCTTTTCCAAGGGCTTACAATTCAAGGATCTCTACGGAAGTTACATTAGCGGCTTGTAAATTTCATAATTACAGAACCGAAATCCGCCTCTTTATTTTTAATAAGGGGCGGATTTTTTATTTAATTTCAATTATCCTCAAAAGTTTTACGCTTTCCGGAATTTCGTTTTGAGGGCTGAGATTTTTAGATAACTTTATAGTATCTTACAAGATACCTGTGAAAAATACTACTACACATAACACAATCATGATCGGCGGCATTTCCGGCATCGCTGGCATGACTATTATTACAGGTATTATTACCCCTTTTCGGGGTTAATTATACACATATCGTCCGCTTACCTATATCAATTTTAATCTTATTGTATTAATTCTATAAAACTTTCGACTATGAAAGTCCTAAAATTTGGTGGGTCATCATTAGCCTCGCCAGAACGAATCAAGCTGGTTTCCAAAACCATCCAAAAGCATCTGGAAGAAGATGCTGTAGTATCTGTGTTTTCAGCCTTTGGAGGAGTTACCAACGATTTACTGGAAATGGCAGAACTGGCGGCCAAAGAGGATATTCGCTATAAAGAAATCCTCGCTGCGAATGAAAAACGCCACCTTGATGCCGCCCGGGAACTGGTTCCTGTGGCCAATCAGAGCAGTATTCTCAGCAAGATCAAAAATGAATTCAATCGCCTGGAAACCCTTTATGAAGGGGTTTACCTGCTAAACGAACTGTCTGATAAAACCAGGCATGTCATTTCCGGCTTTGGGGAAATTCTGAGTTCTCAGATCATTGCGGAATACTTCAAAGGCTTGGGGATCAAAAGCCAGTTTGCTGATACTCGCGACCTGATCGTTGCTAAGAATGCTTCCGAAAAGGTCCAGGTGAATTACGATCTCACGAACGCCAATATTGAAATATTCTTCGGAAGTCATCAATCCGGGTTATACGTCGTACCAGGCTTTGTTTCTAAAAATGAGCAGGGCTTTCCCAGTACGCTGGGCCGTGGAGGATCAGATTTTACGGCGGCCATCATCGCCGGGGCGCTCCATACGGAAAAAGTGCTGATCTATACGGATGTGAACGGGATGTACACTGCAAACCCCAACCTTGTACCCCATGCTTATTCTCTTAAAGAGATTTCTTATGAAGAGGCCATGGAATTGTCACATTTTGGAGCCAAAGTGCTATATCCGCCAACGATCCAGCCGTTACTGGATAAGAAAATTGAGATCCACATCAAAAATACTTTTGAACCGGAACAGGCGGGAACTGTGATTTCAAGGTCCAGTAAAAAGAATTTCAGATGGGTAACCGGGATCACCCATATAGATTCCATTAAACTGGTCAATATCGAAGGTAGTGGCATGGTGGGCGTTCCGGGCTTTTCCAAACGTCTTTTCGAAACGCTGTATCTGGAAGGAGTAAATGTTGTTTTGATCACGCAGGCTTCTTCGGAACATAGTATCTGTATCGCGGTCAAGGCCGATGAAGCTGAAAAAGCTAAAGCAGCGGTAGATGAAGCTTTCCAGAATGAGATCGCTTTCAAAAAGATCAAACCTGCTGAAATAGAAGGAAATGTAGCCATTATCGCGTTAGTGGGTGATCGCATGAAGAGCCATCACGGTCTTAGTGGGAAAATGTTCAGTGCGCTGGGGAACAACAATATCAATATCAGGGCAATTGCCCAGGGGTCTTCGGAAAGGAATATTTCAGCAGTTATTGCCAAAAAAGATGTTACCAAGGCCCTCAATACGCTCCATGAGCAGTTTTTCGAGGTGCCTTCCAAAGAGATCAACCTGTTCGTGACCGGTGTTGGAAACGTGGGTGGCAAGCTCATCGCTCAACTGAAAAAACAGGAGGATTACCTATTGGAAAAACTCCGACTCAAAATACGTGTTTTGGCGCTATCCAATTCCCGACAAATGCTGTTCAATGAAGACGGAATCGACCTGGATAACTGGCAGGAGGAATTGAAGAACGGTGAACCCGCCAATAAACAGGAATTTCTGGATCGAGTTCGGGAGTTTAACCTTCGCAACAGTATTTTCGTTGATAATACTGCCAGTGCCGATATTTCCCAATATTACAAGCATTATCTGGCAGATTCTGTTTCCGTGGTGACCTGTAACAAGATCGCCTGTGCTGATGCCTATGAAAACTATGAGCAGTTGCAGAATCTTGCCCGCGAATACGGTGCTTCTTTTTTATATGAAACCAATGTTGGTGCGGGATTGCCAATCATCGATACTTTGCAGAACCTGATTGCTTCCGGAGACCGCATTCAGAAAATACAGGCCGTCTTATCCGGAAGTTTAAATTACGTCTTCAATACGTATGATACTTCGGAACCATTCTATAAAGTGGTGGAACAGGCAAAAGAACAAGGTTATACCGAACCAGACCCTAAGATTGATCTCAGCGGGGTAGATGTGGCGCGAAAAATTCTTATACTAGCCCGTGAAAGCGGATTAAAACTGGAACTGGATGATATTGAAAGGGATGATTTCCTTTCCCAGGAAAGCTTACATTCCACCAGCAATGAGGAATTTTTTGAACTGCTGAAAAAAGATGAACCAGCTTTTCAGAAGATCTATGAAAATGCCAAATCCAAAGGTAGTGAACTGAAGTATGTGGCGCAGCTGGAAAATGGAAAAGCCAAGGTGGGATTACAGGAAGTTGGTCCTCAGCACCCCTTTGCAAACCTTAGCGGAAGTGATAATATCGTATTGTTCTTTACTGATCGTTACCCGGAACAGCCGCTCATCGTAAAAGGAGCAGGTGCAGGAGCTGATGTAACGGCTTCGGGGATTTTCGCAGATATTATCAGAATTGGAAAAAAATAGGGATGGAAAGTATAAAAGTTTTTGCGCCGGCCACGGTGGCCAATCTATCCTGCGGTTTTGACGTGCTGGGCTGCTGTCTGGATACGGTGGGAGATGAAATGCTCATTCAGAAAAATGATCTAAAAACCGTTCGAATTACAAAGATCACCGGTCAGGATCTTCCCCTGGAAGCCGATAAGAATGTGGCGGGCGTCGCGGTAAAAGCCATGCTCGAACACCTTAATCTCGAACAGGGTTTTGATATCGAAATCCATAAAAAGATCAAAGCAGGAAGCGGGATAGGAAGCAGTGCTGCAAGTTCGGCGGGTGCGGTGTTCGCGGTAAATGAGCTTTTGGGAAAGCCTTATTCCAAAAATGAACTCATTCCATTTGCAATGCAAGGGGAATTTCTGGCCAGTGGAAATGCACATGCCGATAATGTGGCCCCGGCCTTACTTGGGGGTTTTAGCCTGGTTAAAAGTTATGAGCCTCTGGAAGTGATCAGTCTTCCTTCTCCCGAAGCTTTGAGAGTGGTGGTTCTACACCCTTTGATCGAGATCAAAACCAAGGATTCCCGTGCCATCCTCAAGCAAACCGTAAACTTGAAGCAGGCCGTCCAGCAATGGGGAAATCTGGGAGCTTTTATCAGCGGTCTATATACGGAAGATTATGAGCTGCTTGGCCGCAGTTTAAAGGATGATATTGTAGAACCGGTACGTTCCATTCTTATTCCCTTTTTTGAGGAATTAGACAAACTTTCGGCTAAACATGCGCTGGGATTCGGAATTTCGGGTTCCGGGCCTTCGGTTTTTGCCCTATGCAAAGGGGATGAGAACGCAGCAAAAGTATATGAAGAATTTCAGGAGTTCTACAAAACCAAGGAGATCGAGTTTGATCTTCATGTATCACCCGTAAACCCTGAAGGAATTAAAATTTTATGAGATATTTCAGTTTAAATAATCATCAGCATTTCAGCAATTTTGAAAACGCGGTCGTTCGGGGCCTTGCACCAGATAAAGGACTTTATTTTCCGGAAAAAATTGAAAAATTACCGGCTTCTTTCTTTGAAGAGCTTCCGAAGCTGACCAATCTCGAAATTGGCTATCAAAGCATCAGGCAATTCGTGGGCGATGAAATCCCGGAAGAAGACCTTAAAAAGATCATTTCCAAAACCCTGGATTTTGAGTTTCCTGTGGTACCGGTTGAAAATGGAATTTCCAGTCTGGAACTTTTTCACGGTCCCACTTTGGCTTTTAAGGATGTAGGCGCCCGGTTTATGGCGGGCTGCCTGGGATATTTTAGTCAGAAATCCAATTTGGGTAATATTACGGTGCTGGTTGCCACCTCCGGCGATACCGGCGGCGCGGTGGCCAATGGTTTCCTGGGAGTGGAAGGCGTAGAGGTAGTCATCCTGTATCCAAAAGGCAAAGTGAGTGATCTACAGGAAAAACAATTAACCACGCTGGGTCAAAATATTACGGCCCTGGAAGTGGACGGAGTTTTTGATGACTGCCAGGCGATGGTTAAACAGGCCTTTTTAGATGAAACGATCACCACACATCGAAAACTGACTTCCGCCAACTCGATCAACGTAGCAAGATGGCTCCCGCAGATGTTCTATTATTTCATCGCTGCAAAACAAATTCAGGAAAAGCCTGTTTTCGCGGTCCCCAGCGGAAATTTCGGGAACATTTGTGCCGGTCTTATGGCACGTGAACTCGGGCTTCCGGTTGCCCATTTCGTAGCGGCTAATAATGTGAATAATACCGTAGTTGATTTTATGGATTCTGGAAAGTACCAGCCCAAGCCAAGTACGGCAACGATCTCTAATGCGATGGATGTGGGTGATCCCAGCAATTTCGTACGGATTCTTCAGTTATTCGGAAATGAGCACCAGGCCTTGAAAAAAGATTTTTCGGCGTATAGTTTTTCTGATGAGGACACACGGAAAACAATCCGCGAGGTTTTTCAAAAGGAAAATTACATTCTTGATCCTCATGGAGCCGTGGGCTATCTCGGTCTTCAACAATATTTGAAGGAAACGGCTTCAGAAGCTCCAGGGATCTTTCTGGAAACTGCACATCCAGTGAAATTTTTAGATACTGTGGAAGAGGAGATCCAAACGAAAGTCCCTGTCCCGGAATCGGTTCGATCCTTATTTGATAAAAAGAAAAAATCCCTTCAGATTTCGAGCAAATACGAAGATCTGAAGAGATTTTTATTAGATGAGAATTAGTATTTCGCAGGCTCGTTTTCCTTCGGCAGACTTTTTAGAATGAATTCCCGAAGGTCATCATTCGCTTGCTGAAGGTCGTCTTTTCGTAAATACATCATATGGCCGCTTCGGTATGCTTTGAAACTGAGCCGGTCTTTCATTTTTCCGCTTGGATCCAGTTGCCACATGGAGTACTTCGCATTGAAATAGGTGGTGGCGCCATCAAAATAACCCGATTGGATCATGACGTCCAGGTTTGGATTCTGAGCCATAGCCTGGCGTAAATTTTCCCCGGTATGATCACCGCTGCGATCCCAGGGATGCACCGGCCCGAACATCATATATTTAAGATTGGTCTTGAAATTCAGTTCTTCACGAAGGTAATAATTGATCGCTGGTGTAAAGGAATGCAGCCAGGAGGTGAGTTCCGCATTGTAATCAGGGGAATTACCGGAACTTCTGGCGTCTAGACCGCGGTAACGGGAATCAAGGCGTCCCACCGTGTACCCCTCATTCCGTAACAATTCTTTCCAGAAGAGGCGGAATGGTACTTCAAGATTATTATCCAGGAATGTTTGCTGGTCAATCCCGGAATAATGAGCCATTTTACCGGCAATTTCTTCTCTTTCTGAAACATCGAGGAACCCGCCTTTGACCAGTGCCGGCAGTACCTTATTGATCGTGAAATCTTCTACTTCCGGGAGCAATTCCTCAAGGTCCTTATTTTGTAATTCTGAAGGTAATAATTGGTGATACCAGGCTGCAGCGGCAAAATAAGGAAGCCGGTTGGCAATTTCAACCGGGCCACCGCGCTCAATTCCCAATTCCGTTGGAGAGACGAGGATCACGCCGTTCAGGTACATCCACTGACTGTTTTGCAGTTCCAATGCCAGCCCGGAAACGCGCGTCGTACCATAACTTTCACCAATCAGGTATTTGGGAGATAACCACCTGTTTTTCCTGGTAACAAAGGTATTTAACCATTCGGCCAGGTACGTGACATCGGCATTGACCCCAAAGAATTTCTCACGATCTACTTTACCTTCTTCGTCAGGAATCGGGCGGGAATATCCTGTATTTACGGGGTTTACATACACGATATCCGCCACATCTAAAATAGAGCTCGTATTTTCCCTAATTCCGTAAGGTTGTACAGGAAAACCTTCATCGTCAATTTTCAATACGCGAGGACCGGTATACGCGATATGCATCCAGACAGATGCCGATCCCGGACCGCCGTTGAAAGAAATGACCAGTGGCCTGTTCTTACGATCTTTTATACCGTCGCGGGTATAATAGGTATAATAAATGCTGGCAACAGGCTCATTTTGCTCACCCCAAAGTGGCATAAAGCCTGTTTCTGCTGTATAATTAAAACTGTTACCGTTTACACTTACCGAATGTTTGGTCGTGACAGAAGTATCCTGTGGAATTTTGATCTTTTGCGCGTGAGTAAATTGAACGGCAGCTACGGCTAGCAGCAGGCAGTAAATTTTCTTCATGAAGTCTATTTTTTGTTGTTTAGGTTTTCGTCTCTAAAAATGATCACGTAACTCAGAACGATCCCTCCAATTGCGGCCAGCATAAAAAACACCATCGCCAGGCCCGGATACCCGAAAATGGTAAAATCTGAAGGAACCTGCATCAACATTGCGGCGCCGATGATGGTCGCGGCAATGATCAGCCCCAGCGTGATCCTGTTGGCTACTTTTTGAAATCCATCAGTGACCCGTTTTTCATCGATCGCGTCTATTTGGATTTTAAACTCATTTTCTGCCAGGTTTTGCGTTATGCGATTGAGTCGTTCGGGCAGGTGTTCCAGCAGGTTCTTGGACTCTATCAGCATGCTGAAGAAATTCTCCGGTTTCAGGTCGTTGAGCATTTTCTTGCGCATGATCTCATGCACATTTTTCTGAATTGCCGCCCTCAGGTCAAATTCCGGGTCTAGCTGGGCCACGATCTGGTCCAGGTTGAGCAGGATCTTACCTAAAATATTGATTTCCACCGGAAGTCTTATCTGCGTGTTTATCGCCAAACGATTCAGCTGAATTAAAATTCGGCCTGTTTGGAGATCTTTAGCCCGCGAATTTTCGCTTTCCATTATCACGTTACTAACGGTTTTCCTGAAGCGAATTTTATCGGAGTCCTCCGTAAATTCACTCATCTTCAAAAGCGTGGCGGCGGTTTGTTCCCCGTTACTATTGCTCAGCGCCAATAGCAGTTCAATTAGCTGCTCCTGAAGCTGCGGGGTAAAACGTGCAACCATTCCCAGATCGATCAGAGCGATCTTATTGTCTTCTGTAAATTTGATATTACCGGGATGGGGATCGGCGTGGGCAAACCCGTCGTTAATGATCTGCTGCAGGTAAGCTTCAACCAGTTCATCTACCAGTTCAGAAAAGTCATTTCCGAGTCGGCGTAAAGGGGAAAGCGAGGTGATCTTTCTTCCGGTTACGAATTCCATGGTGATCACTCGGGAAGAGCTGTAATCCAAAACCGGCTGAGGGATCAGCAAATGCTTGAAATACTCTAGATTTTTTCCCAAAGTCTTCAGGTTTTGAGCCTCTTTGCGGTAATCCAGTTCGTTGATGAGAATGTGACGCAATTCTTCAAAAACCTCGTCCAGGGCGTAGGTTTTGGCCATTTCCAGATGCTTCACGGCCATTTCGGCCATATCAGTCAGCGTATCCAGATCCTCAATAAATTGCTTTTTGATGCCCGGACGCTGAACTTTTACCGCCACCGGTTTTCCTGAAAGCAATTCGGCATGGTGCACCTGGCCGATGGAAGCGCTGGCAATCGGTTTCTCATCAAAAGTTTTGAATGCCTTGGAGATCTTGGTGCCAAGGTCTTCTTCGATCACCTGCTTGAGCTCTTCAAACGGCACGGGACTTACGTTATCCTGAAGATTCGCAAGGGCTTCCAGGTATTCGTCGGGCAACAGGTCTGGGCGGGTAGATAACAATTGGCCAAGTTTAATATAAGTCGGACCCATATTTTTCAGGTCCTCGACCAGTTCTTCTGGAGACTGCCTGAACTCGTGTTCACTGTCCTCGTCTACTAATTCATTCAGTGCCACATCGCTGGTTTGCCGAAAAATATCGCTGTTCCAGTATTTCAGCATGAAGCGGATGAATTTATAATACTGGCGCACTTTGGTTGGGTTTGCATTCATAAGAATCAGGCTAAAGCTTAAATTTAGGAAATTAAACAGGCATTAAAAAGATAAGAGTCTGTTGAGGTTATTGATATTGTTCGGGTGACCGAACAGGTACAATAGGTCGCCCTGCAGGATTTCAGTTTGCGGAGAGATCTCAGTAAGGTGCCTGCGATCCCGCTGAATGGCGAGCACGGTCACACCATAATTCTTCCCAATCCCTGATTTTTCAATACTTTTCCCCACGATCTTTTTATTGTTCTGCTGCACTTTGATCGTCACAATTTCGCGGTTCGGGATATTCAGATGTTCAAGGGCAGGGGAATGCGGTTTTTTCTTGAGGGAAGTCAGCATCTCATAATCTGAAGAACGGATCTGATTGGTGAAATCCTGAATTTCATCAAAAGGGACCAGGTATTTTTTCAGCACACGGGTAAAGATCTCGATCGAAGTTTCAAACTCTTCCGGGATCACTTCATCGGCGCCCAGCCTGATCACTTCTTCGATCTCACTCACGTACCTCGTACGAACGATCACGGTCGCTGTTTGCGTGAATTGCCTGATGCTCGTAAGGATCTTTTTCGTGGCATTAGGATCAGAAATGGCGATCACGATCACCCTGGCTTCCTGGATGTGGGCATGTTTGAGGATGAGTGCATTGGTTGCATCCCCAAAAACGATTGGTTCTTTACCGGCCTTGGCCTTTTTAAAAGTTTCAGGATTCGTATCTAAAATCACATAAGGAATTTCCGCTTTTTTGGCAGCCTTGGAAATGTTTTGTCCGTTTATTCCGTAGCCAATCACGACCAGGTGGTCGTGCAGGTTGTCTTCGGAAAATTCTTCTTCAGCTTTGGAGCTTTTTTTGATGTTTTCGAGTCGTTTTCGTACTGCGGAAGAGATCGGTAATTTCAGAATGGCATAGGTGAATTTTTCCGCATTGGCAATCAGAAAAGGCGTTAGCCCCATGGAAATGATCGAGATGGCGAGGAAATACTGATAAATATTTTCCGGGATGATGCCGCTATCTTTTCCAACTCCGGAAAGGAGCAAGGAAAATTCCCCAACCTGGAACAGGCTGAAAAGTACTAACAACATCGTTCTTGGCGGATACTTCAGAATAAGAACGGTCACTGCGAGAATGATCATTTTCATCAGTACCACACCTACTACGAGTAAGGCGATATTCAGAATATTGGAAAAAAAGAAATCCAGGTTCAGCAGTGTTCCTACTGAAATAAAGAAAAAACTGATGAATATCTCACGGAATGGCAACACATTCGCGGTAGCCTGGTGACTGTAATCTGATTCAGAAATGATCAAACCGGCGAAGAATGCCCCCAGGGCCAGTGAAAGACCAACGGTTGAGGTAAGCCACGCCACCCCGAAACAGAGAACAACTACCGTCAAAATAAAGAGTTCCTGGTTCCTGGTTTTGACGACCCAACCCAGTAATTTCGGGACGATGTATCTTGCCAGAATATAAACCACCACGAGAACCAAAAGGATCTTGATGGCCATAATTGCCACCGTAGAAAGGATATTTGGCGTTTCGCCCGCCAGAAGCGGTGTAAACAGCATCATGGGAACCACGATAATATCCTGAAAAATCAGGATTCCCAGGCCAATTCTCCCGTGGGGGGCTGTAATTTCCCCTTTTTCCTGAAGCAATTTCAGTACAATTGCGGTACTGCTCAGGCTAAAAAGAAAACCTAAAAAAACAGCACTTTGCCAGGGAAGCCCGATCAAGATGGATAAGGCCGCGGTAATGAGGATCGTTCCGCCCACCTGGATACCCCCGCCTAAGAATATGATCTTTTTGATGGAGGCAAGACCCTTCAGGGAAAGTTCGATCCCGATCACGAACAGCAGAAAGATAATCCCAATTTCAGATAGTAATTCTACTTCGTGGTTGGAACTGATGAGGTTAAAGGCATATGGTCCTGCAATGATCCCGGCCAGTAAGAACCCCAGGATCGCAGGTAGTTTCAGGCGCTGGAAAGCCAGGATTATCAGGATCGATAATCCAAGAATTACAACAATATCCTGAAGCATAGGGATTTCCATAAATTGGCTGGTTTGGTTCGAGACTAAAGATAATAAGATAAGTTTTGAGATATGTTATAAAAATAAAAAAGCGACAGGAAGTCCTGCCGCTTAGTCGCTTTCAAAAGATTTGATCTATTAACCTTTTAACCAAGCATGTCTTAATTCCATCTGAACCCCATCGGCATTCTGGTTTTCTACCAGTTTTTCCTGGCTATCCATGGGTGTAGTTATTTTTCCGGAAAGTTCCATCTCTTTACCGTCTCTTTTAATGACCATGGTAATATCATTCCCTTCCTTCCATTCCTGGGAAGCAGAGATGAGTCCGTAGACATTCTGTAGATTATAGGCGGTACCATTAATGGAAACAAGAATGTCGCCGCTCTTCACACCAAGATCGTTAAGGAAAGTATTCAATTCCATCTCGCGGAAGATCAGCTCCCCGGTTTCCTGGTTGGGCCTGATGTACGGCGTCTGGCCTTTGAGAAAGAAACCAACTTCGCTCATCACTTCTTTTTTGTACAGTCCTACTTTTTCGAAGAATTGCTCGTAAGGGATCGGCGTAGAGCCAGTTACATACTGATCAAAGAAATCCTGAATTTCAGGATAGGTCAGTTCCACAATGGTAGGGATGAGGTTTTCATCCTTGAACGGCTGATCTTTACCATATTTTTCACTCAGTTTTTTCATTAGGTCAAGAATTCCCATCTGGCCACCGCTCAGTTCTCTTAAGCGAATATCTAAGGCCATTCCTATCAAAGCACCTTTCATATAAACATTATAATACATGTCTTTGTATGGCTCTTCCAGGATGTTCTTGCTCATTTCGGTAAAAGGAACAGTATCGTCGAAACGCTGCGAAACCGAAATCTTGTCGGTCATTCGGTTATAAAATTCCTGGTTATCGATCAATCCCTGGTTTACCTGGAACAAATTGGCGAAATATTCGGTCACTCCCTCGTACATCCAAAGGTGTTCTGACATTTTAGGATCATTATAATCAAAATAATGAATCTCTTCAGCGTGAACGCTTAGCGGCGTAATAATGTGGAAGAATTCATGGGAAACAATATCGGTGAGCGAATTTTCCAAAGCTTCCTTCGGCATAGATTCTGAAAGTACCACGACGGTGGAGGTATGGTGCTCCAAAGCGCCGAAGTTACCCGCATCAGGTTTATCATCTTCA
Organism: Christiangramia flava JLT2011; assembly: GCF_001951155.1. Classification (NCBI taxonomy): domain Bacteria; kingdom Pseudomonadati; phylum Bacteroidota; class Flavobacteriia; order Flavobacteriales; family Flavobacteriaceae; genus Christiangramia; species Christiangramia flava. The sequence goes on along the minus strand of NZ_CP016359.1, from coordinate 71,065 downwards.
GCCAGGTATAGCAGGATCGCATATTTATCAGTATTATTAATATCACCCAAAAAACTTTTCTGAGCAGAGATCATTTTTTCGATAGCCGGTTTCAGGTCCTGAGCGCTGTATTTTCCGTTTGGAGAATACACGTCGAGCAAGACTTCCATTCCCTGAACGTCAATTTTCGCGGTATCAGCCTTGGCATACATGATCGGGTGATCGATCACATCGAAATAACGATCTACATCGAAGATATCGGTGCTAATTGCCGGGTTATTACCGGTTACGCTCTCATTTAAAGTAAGGGAAGTTCCCGGAATAAGCTTGGTTGGGCGCTCGATCTCCAGGTGATATTTCTTTTCGGTCATCCCATCAAAATATCCTACAAAACCGTGAAGATTCAACAGGAAGTTCTTGTCTTTTAAAATGTTGGTTCCGGCCATAGAATAAGTGCCGCCTTCATTTTCCCAGTCGAATGAATCATTCACCTCGTACACCACCTTGTCCAGGTTCTTGGCGTTAGTGATCATCCAGGTATTTTCGTCTACCTTTTTGAAATCCATTGGCTCGCCTTTATAATTAAGGGCTCTGAAGTTTTCTGAAAATTTTCCGTAGTTATCGGTAGAATAGGTTCCCGGCACCGTCTTGGGAATAAAAAAGCTGGTGGTGTCTTTGGTAAACCTATCCGGATCTACCGTAACGGTAACTTTATCATTGGAAACATTTACGAGGTCCAGGTGAGCGGTAACAGGTTTTTCGGGCAGCTGAACATTTTGGGTTTTACAGGCAAATAGCAGGGAAGCAGTTGCAAGTCCCAGAATGAGTTTTTTCATAAGTTCATTTTGTTTAGTTATAAGACTGTTGAAAGGCTTAAAAGTTACATCGCGAAAATCGAATTTGTATTGTTGAAGTTTTGTTAATAAAAGCATAATGTATAATCTTATAATATTCAGTTAATTGCGGTTGGAAAAAAACAAAACAACGCATGAAACAAAAATTACCCTACCTCCTGATATTTTTGGGATTTTTACTATCAACCAATTTAGGCTTTGCCCAAACTGTTTTCATCAATGAAATTCATTATGATAATGCGGGCGGTGATACGAATGAAAGGATTGAAATTGCCGGGCCGGCCGGGACCGATCTTACGGGCTGGAAATTAATGCTGTACAACGGAAGCGGCGGTACAGAATATGCTACGGAAACTTTAACTGAAATCATTCCAGATTCCGGTACTGGTTTCGGATATATCGTCGTTTCTCCAAGCAGCTTTCAGAATGGTCCTGATGGAATTGCCCTGATCGATAATGCCGATAATGTCATCCAGTTTTTAAGCTATGAAGCTGCTTTTATGGCGGTTGGAGGTCCTGCTGATGGAATGATGAGCACTGAAATAGGAGTGGAAGAGTCAGGCAGCACACCTGCCGATTTCTCCCTGCAGCTAGGTGGTGAAGGAACAGAATATACTGATTTTACCTGGCAAACCGAATTGGCTTCAACTTTTGGGGAGGTGAATGCCAACCAGCAATTGGGGACTGTTCAACCAATCGTTTTCATCAACGAAATTCATTATGACAATGCCGGAACTGATACCGGCGAAGCTATTGAAATAGTCGCGACTGCAGGAACCGATCTTTCCGGTTATTCCCTGGTGCTTTATAACGGCTCCAACGGAGCAAGCTATTCAACTGAAAATTTAAGTGGGATAGTGGCTGATGAACAATCTGGTTACGGGTTTACAGTGATCTATCCAGGTTCGTTTCAAAATGGATCACCAGATGGGTTGGCCCTGGTAGACCCAGACGGGAATGTTCTCCAGTTTTTGAGCTATGAGGGCAGCTTTAGCGCTACCAATGGCCCAGCAAGCGGGATGACCAGTACCGATATTGGCGTCGAAGAATCGGGATCAGAATTTAATTCTTCCCTGCAATTGGGCGGGCAGGGATTGAAATATGAAGACTTTAGCTGGCAGGCAGAACAACTGGGAACTTTTGGAGCAGTAAACACCAATCAGTTATTTGAAGAAGGAACCGTAGACCCTGAACCTGAACCAGTGAACGGAATTGCCTTTATCAACGAATTGCACTATGATAATGATAGCAGTGATACCGGTGAAGCGGTGGAGATTGCTGGAACGGCAGGGCTGAATCTTAATGGTTATACACTTGTTTTCTACAATGGCAATGGCGGAGCGATCTATAAATCACAGGATCTAAGCGGCACGTTATCAGAGCAGGACAACGGCTACGGAACTTTGAGCTTTGAAGTTTCGGGAATCCAGAATGGTGCTCCAGACGGGTTGGCTTTAGTAGATCCGGATGGTGCGGTGATCCAGTTTTTAAGTTATGAAGGAACTTTTACCGCGGTAGAAGGTCCTGCAGCCGGTATGGAAAGTACCGATATTGGGGTTGCTGAACCGGGAAATAACAGCGCAGGCTATTCTTTGCAATTAGCAGGTGAAGGTTCTTATTACGAAGATTTCAGCTGGACGGGTCCCATTACCAATACTTTTGGGGCAGTCAATACCAACCAGAAATTTGTTCAGCCAGTACCGGTGCTTTTTGTAAACGAGTTACACTACGACAATAGCGGAGGCGATGTTGGTGAGGGGATCGAAGTAGCCGGAACTGCCGGCCTGGATCTCACTGGTTACAGCATTGCTTTCTACAATGGGAATGGTGGGGATGTTTATAAAACTGAAAACCTTTCCGGAGTTTTACCAAATCAGGATAATGGCTACGGAACTTTGAGTTTTGAAGTTTCAGGTATTCAGAATGGAGCGCCAGACGGTTTGGCTTTGATCAATCCGGAAGGAAATGTAATTCAGTTTCTAAGCTATGAAGGCAGCTTCGTGGCGACAAGCGGTCCTGCAGCGGGATTGGAAAGTACAGATATTGCCGTGACTGAACCAGGACCTGTGGAATACTCTTTACAACTGCAGGGAACTGGTAAAGTGTATGAAGATTTTATCTGGATTGGACCTGTGCCTAATACTTTTGGAAGTGTAAATTCCAGACAATCTTTTGGAGAACCCACTTCAGAACCCGAGAAAATCATTTCCATCGCCGAGGCGAGGGAAAAAGCCGATGAGCAGATCGTAACCGTCGCCGGAACTTTTACCGTGGTGAATGAAATTGGCGGGCCTGCGTATATCCAGGATAAGAACGGGGCGATAGCGATCTATGATGAGAACATATTTGAAAACGAAAACTTTAAAATTGGTGATTCTATCAAATTAACCGCTATAAAAACCACCTATTTCGAGCAGGTGGAATTGGTAAGCGCTATTGAAATTATGGATCTGGGCGAAGCAACGCAGCCAATTGTTCCAAAGGAAATTAGCCTGAACGAGTTAGATCAATATCCAGATCAGCTGGTACAGGTTTCCAACATCCAGTTTGCAGAAGAAGAAATTGGAAAACTGGTAAGAGGTGGTGAGAATTTCAGGATTTCAGATGCCAGTGGAGATGGAGACTTAAGGATCGATCATGATACCAAAGACCTGCTGTATGGAGTTATTCCGGAAAGTTGCAGTAGTGTGACGGGAATTGCCGCAGATGTGTATTTTAATATAATTCCGAGATCTAGCGACGATTTCAGCTGTCTGGAGAAATTTGATGGTGACAATGGTTTGGATATTTCCTATGACCAAACACTGGATGTTGTAACCTGGAACCTGGAATTCTTCGGATTTTATAAAAATAACAGCGCCCCGGCACCAGAAGCCATTCAGAAGGAAGCAGTAAAAAGCAGAATTATTGAATTGAATGCTGATCTCATCGCAGTGGAAGAAGTGGTAAATGTGGAATTATTCGCGGAAATGGTTTCGGAATTAGAGGGTTATGATTTTATTCTTTCAGATGCTGTATCCTATCCTAATAGCAATGATCCGGAGTTTGGAACGCAACGAATTGGTTTTATCTATAAAACTGATGTGATAGATGTAAAAGAATCTAAAGTTTTACTGGAAAGTATTCACCCCTATTATAATGGTGATGACCGTTCCTTTATCACCGATGCAAGTTATCCAACTGGCGATGCAGATCAATTCTGGTCCAGTGGGAGATTGCCATTTTTGATTGAAACTACGGTAACTCTGGATGGCCAGTCTCAAGACTACGACTTTGTAGTCATCCACGCCAAATCTGGTTCCAGTGCAGAAGATTATCAAAGAAGAGAGTTTGATAATAAAGTTTTAAAAGATAGCCTGGATACGTATTATGCTGGCAGTAACCTGATGGTTCTTGGTGATTTCAATGATGATATCGACCAGACCATTGCAGACACCTATGCCACAGCATCGTCTTACTATGAATTCATTAATTCAGAAGATTACGAGTTTGTCACCCGCAGACTTAGTGAAGAAGGTTTTAATTCAACCCTGAATTATTCTGATATTATTGATCACATTATGATCTCTGATGAGCTTTCTGATAATTATGTAGAAGGCAGTGCCAGTGTGCGTTACGACCTTTACACGGCAGATTACGGCTCTACAGCTTCTGATCACTTTGCTGTCTCTGCCCGGTTCTCCTTATTTGAGTCGGCTGATAATGGCAAGAACAATCCTGATATGGTTCAGGTTTGCTTCAATGGCCACACCCAGTTTGTTTCTGAAAACGCGGTGGCCAATCTATTGAAGAAAGGGGCCGTTTTAGGTAAATGCGAAGGTACCCAGGAGTTGTATGCGACGCCCAACCCGGTTGAATCTACAACAATTATTAGTCTGGAAGGTTTTAAAAACGGTCAGGCAAAGCTGAATATCTATAGTCTAAGTGGAAATTTACTGGCATCTGAAAGAATTCAGGTTAAAAACGCTACGGCAGAACTGGAACTGAATATGAGCGGGTACTTACCGGGCTTATATATTATACAGGTTCAGAATTCATTTGGACAACTGGAAACGATCAAAGTGGTTAAGAAATAGCACCTTTGAAAAACTCCTTCATAAAAAAAGGCGCCAATTTTGGCGCCTTTTTTAATTATATTCAGTTGTTATTTAAACTCTTACGTGGCCTTCGCCCAATACGTAATATTTATTGGTAACCAGCTGTTTCAATCCTAACGGACCTCTATGATGTAATTTATCAGTAGAAATCGCAAGTTCCGCTCCAACTCCCATTTGTCCACCATCAGTGAATCTTGTGGAAGCATTATGATAAACAGCGGCGCTGTCTACCTGTTCCATGAAGGTAATCGCCTCGTCACGGTCTTTGGTGATAATAGAAGCGGAATGACCTCCGGAATACTGGTTGATCTTCTCGATCGCAGAATCCAAACCATCAATCGCTCCAATTACGATTTTCATTGCCAGAAACTCCTCATACCAGGTGTCTTCAGAAGGAATTTTTTCTTCATCGGTCAAAACTTTAGAAACTTCCTCATCTACCAGAATAGTCACATTGTGATCCCGGAAAAGTTCCTGAAGCTCTTTCAGTTTTCCTTCGTAATCTTCGATATTTTTATCAACTAAGACTTTATCGAGTGCGTTGCACCCTGAGATCTTATCGATCTTCGCGTTCAACATCACTTTCTTGGCAACGTCAAAATCGGCATTTTTGGAAACATAAAGGAAGTTATTCCCTCTACCGCTTACCAGAACAGCTCCGGTTGCGTGTTCCTTTACAAATGCGATCAATCTTTCACCACCACGTGGTACAATTAAATCTAATTGCTCAGGCGGATTCTTCAGGAAATCCTGGGTTTCAGTTCTGTTAAGGTGTAACAGCTTGATCCAGTCCTTGCTCAAACCGTTTTCTTCCAGTGCTTCATGCCAGCATTCTTCCAGAATTTTGTTAGAATGAATAGCCTCTTTTCCGCCTTTCAGATAGATTTTATTATTCGCTTTAAAGGCTAAAACCGCGGCTTCAATAGTTACATCCGGTCGGGATTCATAAATGATCATGATATTCCCGAAAGGAGCCGTTTTATTGGTAATATCCAGCCCGCTATCCAGTTTTCGGTGTTCGATCGTCTGGCCTACAGGATCATCCTGTTCCATCACTTCCTGAACCGACTGGATCATCCCGTCTACTTTCTTTTCATCAACCACTAAACGATCATACATTGCCTGATCGTCACGATCGAAAGCCTCAAGGTCCTTTTTATTTGCTTCAATGATCTCGTTACGCCTCTTATCCAGGATATTCATCATAGATTTAAGGACATTATTCTTTAATTCAGATTTTATCAACTTCATTTCTTAATTCTTTCTTTTTCGGTTATTAATTTATGCTGTAAACTTCGTACCTACAGGCTTTCCGGCCATAATGTCTAAAATGACATTTTCTCTTTTACCGTTGGCGATGTAGGTGGTAATATTTTTGGAAGCGGTACTTTTTGCAATTTTGATCTTGGATTCCATACCACCACGGCCTTCGCCTTCACCTTTGTCTGATTCCTGAACGTATTTTTCCACGTTTTCATCAACCTGTACTTTGTTCAGTTTTTCTGAATCGTCGTCTTCCGGGTGTCCGGTGTACAAACCATCGGTATCACTCAGAATGATCAGTTTTTCCGCACCAATCAATTCAGCGACCAGACTGGCCAGTTCATCGTTATCAGAAAACATAGACATGGTCACCGATACCGCATCATCTTCATTAGCGATCGGGATAATTCCTTCGGAAAGTAACGATTCATAACAATTGATCATATTTTCCCTGTGAATCCCCGGGCTAAAGTCTCTTTTCGTAGCCAGCACCTGCGCACAACGCATTCCGTAATCATGGAAGATGCTGTAATAGTGGCGCATCATACGTGGCTGCCCAACTGATGAAAACACCTGTCTTCTCTTGCTTTCATCCTTTATATTGATCTCTCCAAGGATTTCTTTTCCGGCAATTGCCGAACCTGAAGAAACCAGGACCGTTTGCACATCTTCTTCATAAAGTGTGGCGATCTGGCGAACCAGGCTTTTCAAAATTGGTCCTAAAATTCTATTGTCTTTGTTGGTCATCACGTTCGTACCAACTTTTACGACAATTCTTCTTTTCTTATCCATCTTAAATGGTTTGGTTTAACTCTTTTTTAGTTATTTATCTTCGCCTAGTTCTACCGCTCGATCAAATGCGGCGTAGGCAGCTTCTTTAATTAATTCCTTTACATTATTATCGTCCATGGAATCCAGTGCGGCTCGCGTGGTTCCACCTTTTGAGGCTACACGATCCATCCAAGTATCTGGAGAAAGATCATTTCGATTGAACAATTCCACGGCACCTTCAAAAGTCTGACTTACCAGTACACGGGAATCGTTCTTCGAAAAGCCCATTTTCAGAGCGGCTTCCAGCATGGAATTCATAAAATAAAAGACATATGCAGGCCCACTTCCTGAAATTCCGGTAGAAGCATCAATAAAGTTCTCATTCTCAACATGGATAGATTCCCCAGTCGTGTCAAGCAGGTTTCTTACCATGAGCAATTCTACTTTTGAAACTTCCTGAGATTCGGTATAAGAAGTGACGCCTTTTCCTACCTGCGCTGGTAAATTGGGCATGGAACGCACCACTTTTCTGGCATTCAATCCCGCCTGAATTTTGGCGATGGTCACCCCGGCCATCAAGGAAACGAAGATCTGGTCTTTATTCACCATAGGTTTCATCTCTTCAAACAACTCTTCACAATGGTAAGGTTTTACCGCTATAAATACCATATCAGCCTGTGGAAGACAGTCTTCAAGTTTCTCGTACACATCGAAATGGTCCATTTCCCGCAATCTTGCGATCACATCGGCAGATTTGTCAAAAACCATCAGGTTTCTGCGACCCAGCATTGGCGATTTCGCCATACCTTCCGCATACGTTAGACCCATGTTTCCTGCTCCAATAACTAATGTTTTCATTTTTTCTTTTTTGGTTCTTATTGTTTAGGTTTTTTCTAAACTTTCAAATTCGCTCTAGAATGTCCAAACACCATGCGATAGTCAGGTGAAAGGAGCCAAAATTGGCGAACAAGCTTTAATTTAGGATTTATTTCAGCTTGAAATCGCTAAGAAAACCTTAAAAAGTGTTTAAGAAATTTTAATGGAATTGGGGTGAAAACTGAACTTCTCTAAATATTTGAAACCCAAGCCTGAAGACTCTGAAGGTATCAGAGGAATTCTTTGCTAGATTCTGATCGCTATTTAACCAGCATTTCAAACCTAATCCCGGAAATGTTATTTTTTTCTGAAAATTTCAAAAATTAAAAAAGCATTGCAGATTTGGCGCATTTTCTCTGCAAGAATGTCAGGTTTAAGCTTTTGCAACTTTTGTGCAACAGAAATGTGGATACCTGCAATTACTATGTGGTTTCATGCAAAATTAGTTTGAGAAGGCGTAATCCTTTTGGATATAATTCCTTATTATTACCAATTCCTGAAAACTACTGCTATATAATGGAGAAGACAAAAAAGGGAACTCAAAAGAAGCCTGTTTCTAAGAATATTACCGAGCAGCCGAGAATCGTGGCTGTAGGTGCGAGCGCAGGGGGTCTAGAAGCACTGAAATTGTTCTTTAAGAAGATACCTGAGAATGATAAAAATGCTTACGTAGTCATTCAGCATTTGTCGCCAGACTACAAAAGTATGATGGGGGAATTATTGAAGAAAAATACCAATTTACCCATTGTCCAGATCTCTGACCAGATGGAGGTGAAAGGTGGCCAGATCTACCTGATTCCCCCGGCCAATAACCTGGTACTGGAAGATAATATTTTAATCTTAAGGGATAAGCCTAAGAACCAGACGCTAAACCTTCCAATCGATATGTTTTTTGAGTCGATGGCGCAGCAGCGTGAGGAACGTGCGATCGGGATCGTATTGAGCGGAACCGGAAGTGACGGGACACGTGGGGTGCGTGCGATCAAAGAGCACAATGGAATGGTGATGGTTCAGGATCCTTCAGAAGCGAAATTCGACGGAATGCCAAAAAGTGCTATCAACACAGGCCTGGTAGATTATATTCTGCCCGTGGAAGAAATGGCACCCGAATTAAAAAATTTCCTTTCTTCTCCCGCGGTTTTTCATTTTGAAGACGGCGATGTAAAATATGACGAAAAAGAACTGAATAAGATCCTGAGCTATATCGATGAAAAAGCCGGGCTGGATTTCAGGGAATATAAATATGCCACGCTCGCAAGGAGGGTGGCACGAAGGGTAAACATCTGTAAGTGCAAGACCTTGACAGATTATCATGAATACCTTCAGAATAACGACGAGGAAGTAGAGATACTCTACCGTGAATTCCTGATTGGAGTGACCAAATTCTTCCGTGATGATAAGGTATGGCAGGTTTTGAGAACCAAGGTTTTTCCGAAGATGATCGAGGAGAAACAGGATGGGGAAGTGCTCAAAGTCTGGGATGTTGGTTGTAGCACCGGAGAGGAAGCCTATTCCTTTGCGATGTGCCTGCATGAGGAAATGGAAAAGCAGAATAAAAATCTGGAAATCAAGATTTTTGCGACTGATATTTCCCAACCGCATCTGGATATTGGCAGTAAGGGGATTTACCCGGAAAGTATTGTGGCCGATGTTTCCAAAGATCTGCTGCTGAAATATTTCCTAAGCAAATCTCACAGCTACCAGATCGTGGAAAAGATCAGGAGAATGGTGATTTTCTCCAAACATAATATTATTAAAAACCCGCCATTCAGTAATATGGACATGGTGGTTTGCCGAAATCTGCTCATCTATTTCCAGAACAGCATTCAGAAAAAAGCGATAAATGTGCTTCATTATGCTTTAAAGGAACAGGGGATCCTGGTGCTTGGAACGAGTGAAAGCGTGCACAGTCACAAAGAATCTTTTGCTGAAATTGACAGAAGGTGGAAGATCTATAAAAATATCGAACCCAGCCGAAGGCTCAAGAACGGCATTAGCCACGCGACCTCTAACGGGGAAATGCGCAACACCAGGCTGGTGGAAAATCGTTCTTCGCGAGAACGCAAAAGTTTTAAAAATCGCTCTAATCCTATCAGGCAGAAAATTCAGCAGGAATTTCATGATGCCATCCTGGAACAATTCGGAGCCGCAACGGTTTTTGTTGATTCAGATTACAACATTTTGCATGCGCTGGGCGAATTCAGGAAATATGCGCATTTACCGGTAAGCGGTTTTTCCATCAATCTTTTGGAAATGCTGCCATCCGACCTTAAATATATGGTTCAGTCTACCTTGAATAAGGCCAACAAGGAGCATAGGCGAATGATCTATCGCGATGCGCTGATCAAAAAGGAAGACGGAGAAAAATTTGGAGCCGATATCATCATCAAACCGCTGGAAAATCACAGCATTGATGGAGAAACCAATTTCATTATCACTTTTGTTGAAAAAGACACGCTCGTAGAGGAGATCGAAGAGGTGCAGAAGGTGAGTCCGTCGAACCAGACCAAAGAATATGTGGCCAACCTGGAGGAAGAGCTGAAAAAGACCAAGGAAGAGCTACAAACTTCGATGGAAGAGATCGAGACCAGCAATGAAGAGCTGCAGGCGGCCAATGAAGAATTGCTTGCTTCCAATGAGGAATTGCAGTCTACGAACGAGGAACTGCAGAGTGTAAACGAGGAGATCAATACGGTAAATGCCGAGAACATTCAGAAAATGGATGATCTTGCCGCGCTGAATGCCGATATGAACAACCTCCTGAAAAGTACCGATATTGGGGTGATCTTCCTGGATTCAGATTTGATGATCCGGAAATTTACTCCGGCTATCAAGAAGCATTTTAACCTGATCAATGGGGATATTGGCCGTCCTATCGACAGTTTTACGACCAGTTTCGGTCTCAGTCGTAAACATAGTTTTATGGAGCGTTGTAAAAAGGTGCTTCAAATTGGTAAAACCCAGGAAAAACATATCGTTTCCCGGGAAGGCCGCAATTACCTTCAGCGAATTTCACCCTATGTGGATTCCAATGACAACATCGATGGAGTGGTGATTACTTTTATCGATATCGAAAATATTCAGAAGTCCAAAGAAAAACTGATCGCCAGTGAGAAGCGTTTTAAATCTTTCTATGAAGATGATCCGGTATTGCATTTGAGCGTGGATCCTAAAACAAAACTCGTCGTGCAGTGTAACCGAAAAGCCGTTCAGAAGCTGGGTTACGAAACGAAAGAGGATATCATCGGAAGACCGATCTTTGAGTTCTTTGAAAAGAATACGAAAATAGCTGATTTCAAGAAGCAGGCGAAAAAGACCCAGGTAAATGAGTTTACCAATATGGATCAAAACATGCTGACGGCTAATAATAAAAACCTGCCGGTGCTGCTAAATGCAACGGGAGAAATGGATGAAAATAACGAGCTGAAAACCATTCGTTATACCTGCGTGGATATTTCAGCCTTGAAACATGCCGAAGAACAACTGAAGGAGCAGAAAGCTGACCTGGAACGCGCGAATCGTGACCTGGAACAGTTTGTTTCCATATGTTCCCATGACCTTCAGGAGCCGCTTTCAACCATCAAATTTGGTAGTGACGTGCTTGGAAAAATGTATGCCGATAAGCTGGATGAGAAAGGCGAAAATTATGTGAAATACATTAAAAATGCTTCTGACAGGCTTTCGGCACAGATAAAAGGCCTGCTCGAACATTCGAGAATTGGGAAGAACGGCAAGAAGGTAAGCGTGAACATGAACGAGGTGGTGGAAGTCGTGAAGTATGACCTCGGGAAGAGCATCAGGGATTCCAGCGCTAAAATTTATGTGGGAGACCTTCCGAAGCTTAAAGGTTACGAGATCGAGCTCCGTTTGTTATTCCAGAATCTTATCAGTAACGCCATTAAATATGTTCCGGAGAATCGCGATCCCGAGATCAGGATCTCGGCTTATGAGGAAGGAAATTACTGGGTGTTCTCTATTATGGATAACGGTGTAGGAATTTCCAAGGAAGACCAGAAGAACATTTTCACCATTTTCAACAGGGTGCCCGGCCAGAACGAAATAGAAGGTACCGGGGTTGGCCTTGCGCACGTAGAAAAGATTGTGCTGCTCCACGAAGGAACGATTTGGGTAGACTCCCAGAAAGACGTGGGGAGTACCTTTTTCTTTAAACTGAAAAAATAATTGAATGTCTCAAAATAGCCAGTACCCTGAAGAAGTTGATCTGTCCAGTTGTGAGAAAGAACCCATTCATATTATCGGGAAAACCCAGTCGCACGGCGTACTGGTAGCCAGTGATAAGGAAACTTTCAGGATCACGCAGATTGGGAAAAATGCTGGCGAGATCTTCGGAATCTCTCATTCAGAGCTGCTTGGGAAACAACTCGAGGAGCTGGTTGGTTCAGAATATGGGCAGTTTCTTCGAAATCTGGTTGATGAAGACGAATTGCTGGAAGTAAGAGAAATCAGTATTCATGATTCTTCGTTCGTGGCGATTCCGCATATTTCAGGGGAAAGCCTGGTGGTAGATTTTGAACCGGTGGGGAAATCGGCCAATTCTTTTAATTTTCAGGCCCAGCTCACTAAAATTCTGAATAATCTCAATGCTTCGGAAACTTCTCTGGAATTGTGCGAGGACGTGGCCAGGATCACGAAAAATATTTTCGGCTATGATCGTGTCATGGTCTATCGATTCGATGAAGAATGGAATGGACAGGTTGTTGCTGAAGAACGGGAAGAACACCTGGAAAGCTGGTTGGGGCTGCATTATCCCGCAAGCGATATTCCGAAGCAGGCACGCGAGCTTTTTTTTAAGAACCGTGTACGTATCATTTCAGATGTAAATTACCAGCCGGTCGAAATCACTCCGCAGTTTTCTCCTATAAATGGGGAACCTCTGGACCTTTCAAAATCGAAATTACGCGGTGTTTCTCCAATTCATATCGAATATTTACAGAATATGAAGGTGGGCGCCTCGCTTACGGCCGCGCTCATCAGCAACGGCAAACTATGGGGGCTGCTGGCCTGCCATCACTATTCAGCACGTTTTATCAATTATTACCAGCGGCAAACCTGCGAGTTTCTGATACAGATATTCTCTAACGAATTATCGCTAAAGGAATCCAATCTTTTCCTGAAGCAGATCGATGAACAGGCAGCCGTCCGAGAGCAGCTTTTGAAACAGGTACATTCTGCAGGAAGTATCCGGAAAGGCCTTTCAGAAGGAGAGGCCAGGTTCACTGATGTGATGGACTGCTGCGGTGGTGCGATCATGTTAAAAGGTAAGATCAAACTGGTAGGAAAGACACCTGATAAGAAGCAGGTGAAATCACTTATCAAAGAATTCCTGGCCAAAAAGTCTGAAAGCCTGTTTTTCACTAAAAATCTTATTCAGTTTTACCCCGCGGCAAAACGTTTTCAGGACAGTGGTTCAGGGATTTTAAGCGTGAGATTGGGACAGAGCGATAAGGATTTTCTCATCTGGTTCCGGCCAGAAGTGGTTCAGTTAGTGGACTGGGGCGGGAATCCACAAAATAAAGCCTCCTATGATGAAGAAAAACAACGTCTCACTCCGCGGAAATCTTTTGAAAAATGGACGCAGGAACTCACCGGTGTTTCAGCAGCCTGGAAAGATTACGATCTATCTGCTGCGCGATTGCTGAGAGAAAGCGTGAGTTACGTAATCTTAGAGAATCAGAAGAAGGAGATCAACGATTTAAACGATCAGCTGGTGGAAGCTCATAATGAGCTGGAACTTTTCAGCCAGGGATTATCTCATGACCTGAAGGCACCACTTCGCGGAATTGACGGTTATGCGCATATCCTCAAAGAAGATTATTACAGTAAGCTCGAAAAGGACGGAAAACTGGCGGTAGATACTATCTTGAGTTCAGCAGAAGAAATGCGGGATTTAATTGACAATATTCTTTCTTTTGCCGGTGTTTCCAACCAGGATCTCAACAAAAGCGTGAATTCCAGTTCGCATATGGTACAGGACATACTGGTGTCATTCAACGTGAAGAATAATTATCCGCATACCAGTATCGAAATTGAGGAAAATCTTCCGAAGATCATTGGAGATAGAAGGATGCTGGGGCAGGTTTGGTCTAACCTGCTGGCCAATGCCCTGAAATATTCCGAAAAATCGGAAAACCCTAAAATTGAGATCGGTAGCGCCGCTCATCACAACAAAACCATCTATTTTGTAAAAGATAATGGGATAGGTTTCGATCCTAAATTCAGCGAAGACATTTTCGACCTTTTTTCCCGTAGATCGGGCGACGATTATACCGGATCGGGTATTGGGCTTGCGATCGCTAAAAAAATCGTTGAAAAGCATGATGGGGAAATTTGGGCTGAAAGCAAACCCGGGGAAGGCTCTACATTTTATTTTTACGTTTAACATTTCTTAATTGCAAGCTAAAGCGGAAAGTGATATTTTCGTAAGCCTAGGAACTTACGCTTAATGATTAGAACTTCTTTAAGAATCTTATTGGTTGAAGATAACGAGGCAGATGCGGTATTGATTGAACGCCAAATCAATAAGATCGTTGAGAAACCAACCCTTGAGGTGGTTGACAATCTGGTTGAGGTGCGTGATCGCCTGGTAAATTTTGTGCCAGATGTCGTTCTTTCAGATTATAATCTTCCAACCTGCACCGGCCTGGATGTCCTGGAACTCGTCAAAGAATACGATCCCGAGCTGGGGTTTATTTTTATTACCGGTACCATCAACGATGAAGAACTGGCCGCGAATACGATCCTTAGTGGTGCTTCCGGCTATATTCTGAAAAAGCACATCAATAATCTGGGCGAAAAACTGGAACCTTTATTGAAAAAGGTCATGCTGAATATGGTTTCCCAGGAAGAATTACGGGAACGCATTCGCCAGAATAAGATTACTGTAAACCAGATCTACGAATATCTTGAAAAGATCGATTCTGATAACGATGAGCAGTTGCGGAATATTGAAAGGATCAAATCTGCAATGTCTCAGTTTAAACTGAATGATAATGTTGAATAGCCTGCGCGAGGCTACTGAAAGGCTCCACCGGGAGCTGGAAAAAGAAAACCTGGCCAATAAAATTACCGATCATTCCATTTCTCTTGAAGAATACAAATTGCTGATGCTTCAGAATCATGTGGCGTACAGCGTGGTGGAAGATCAGCTTTTCAAAATACTGGATATTTACAGTCCCTCCAAAACGCAGTTGATCGAAGAAGATCTGAAAAGTCTGAATCTTGAACCGGTTACCTGCGGGCATATTCGGTTTGAGATTTTCAATAAGGCCGAAGCTATGGGTGCTGCCTACGTGATCCTGGGATCAGCGATGGGTGGCTTTATCATTGGCCGTGAAATGAAGAATTGCGAGTCCTTAAAAGATTTGCCAGGTCAGCAGTTTTATAGTGAAGATCGCGAAGGTGTGAAGAACTGGAACAACTTTACGAAAACTCTGAAAAACGCTTCCTTTACAGAAGAAGAAGTGCAAATGGCCCAGCAAAAAGCGATCGAAACCTTTCAAATCTTTTCGATAGCTTATAAAACCGAAGTTCCGGTTTACTAAAAATAAACATTCAAAAATGATCAATTTTCGAAATGCCTTTGTGGCACTGCTTTGCTGTTTCTTTTTATTTTCAAATCTCCAGGCGCAGAGCGGAAGGATTCCCGTAAAAGGAAAAAACGGAATGGTGGTGAGCAGTCATTATCTTGCTTCGGAAGTTGGGAAAGATATTCTGAAAAAAGGTGGAAATGCGGTCGATGCTGCCGTTGCTACTGCTTTTGCCTTATCGGTGACGCTGCCTTCCGCAGGAAATATTGGAGGTGGTGGCTTTCTGTTGTATTATGGTGCAGATGGGGAGAAAACCACCTTTAATTTTCGAGAAAAGGCGCCGCTAAAGGCCACTCCGGAAATGTACCTGGACGAAAATAACCATATTAAAGATCAATCCAACCACGACGGGATCCTGGCGGTAGGCGTTCCGGGAACGGTTGCAGGACTCTACCAGGCGCATCAAAAACAAGGAAATTTATCCTGGGAGCAATTAGTGCAACCTGCGATCGATCTTGCTGAAAATGGTTTTGAAATAGGAGAGGACCTGGCAGATTTTTCGGATTGGGTTTATGAAAATCGGCAAAAATATCCATCTACTGCAGCCATTTTTCTGAAGTTTGATTCTCAGCCTTTTGATCCCGGTGATGTTCTTAAACAACCTGAACTGGCAGGGACTCTCCGGCGAATCAGGGACCAGGGCGCTGAGGGGTTTTATTCTGGGAAAACGGCAAAATTGCTGCATCAGTTCATGAAGGAAAATGACGGGATCATAACCCGGAAAGATCTTAAGAAATACCGTGCGGAAGAATTGGCACCGGTAACCGGCAGTTATCGCAACTACGAAATTGTAGGAATGCCACCTCCAAGTTCCGGGGGCGTGGCAGTGATCGAAATGTTGAATATCCTGGAAGGTTTTCCGTTGAAAAAGTATGGCCAGAATTCAGCTCAAAGCCTGCACCTGTTAACGGAAGCGATGCGACGCGCCTATGCCGATCGCGCGTTATTCCTTGGAGATGCCAATTTCAATCCTGAAATGCCCTTGGAAAAACTAACCTCAAAAGACTATGCCGGGAAACTTCGGGAATCTATTGAAATGAAAAAAGCTTCCGTCAGCGATTCGGCCAATTTTAATAAAGAGCATCTTGCCTATGAAAGTCCGGAAACCACCCATCTATCCGTAGTAGATCAAGAAGGCAATGCGGTTTCGTTAACTTATACGCTGGAACAATCTTACGGATCGAAGATCGTGGTGGAAGGAGCGGGATTTCTGCTAAATAATGAAATGGGTGATTTTAATCCAATTCCCGGTTATACCAATTCCAAAGGTTTGATTGGTACGAAACCAAACCTGATCGCTCCTGAAAAACGCATGCTATCGAGTATGAGTCCTACAATTGTTGCCAAAGATGGCCAACCGGTGATCGTAATTGGTTCGCCGGGAGGGCGCACCATCATTAATACCGTGCTGCAAGTGATCGTGAATATGATCGATTTTGAACTGGATATCGCCAAGGCTATAGAATCTCCCAGGTTTCACCACCAGTGGCTCCCTGATGTTACTTATTTTGAGAGCTGGGGTTTTTCGCCTGATACTATGGAATTATATGAAGCGATGGGACACGAGGTGAAAACTCGTTCTTCGCAGGGTCGTGCGATGGGAATTTATATAGATACTGAAAATGAAGAATTACAGGGCGCAGCAGATTCTCGTAGCCCTAATGGTCGTGCTGTGGGTTATTGATCAAATATCAAAAAGTAGTTTTTGCTGAACTTCTCCCGGCTGCATATTGTCCAGTTTTTCGTTTCCAATTCTCACACGAACCAGGCGCAAGGTAGGAAAACCAACAGCAGCAGTCATTTTTCGCACCTGGCGGAATTTTCCTTCTGTTAGCGTAATAGATATCCAGCTGGTGGGGCCATGACGTTCACTGCGGATAGCCCGTCCTCTCTCCGGAAAACCGGGTGCGGAATCCAAGAGGCTGCACTTGCAGTTTGCAGTTAAATATTTCTTCCCATTGATGCTGATCTCCACGCCCTTTTGAAGATTGTCAATAGCCTCGCTGGTGATTTCTCCATCAACTTGCGCCACATATTCTTTTTCGATCTTACCGGCCGTGATAAGCTTGCTCAGTTTACCATTCGTAGTGAGGAGGAGCAGGCCTTCACTGTCTTTATCCAGTCTTCCAATCGCCATTGTGCCTTCCGGGAAGTCTCCAAGTTCTCCCAGCATCTTTGTTTTCTTCTGTTTTTGCTGATTGGTGATGAACTGGCTCAGGTAGCCAAATGGTTTATAGATCTTGAAATGAGCATGCATGAAATTCACCATTTTTAGGTATTGCCCAACTGCAATTCCTACGATACTTTCGTTTGATTAAAGCAACAAATCAACTAAATTTTAATTTGAAGATGAAAAACATTTATACAATTCTTGCACTTTTTATTACTATGAGCCTTTCTGCACAGGAATTACCATCGAGGATCGGTTTAAAAGCCGGTTATCCAAACGGGCTGGGTCTGAATGCGGAATATGTGACACCTTATTTAAAAGGAAAACTGGCACCTAACGTGGAAGTTTCGGTTTATCCTATCCCGGAATCGATCTTTACACAAAGAAGGGGAACGATCACGTATCTGCAAGGCGGATTCAATTATTATTTTTTCAAACCTGGCGACGGACTTTATAGTAACTTAAGCTATGGATACCTTAAAGGAAAAGGTGAAGGTGATAATATTCGTGCTGAGAAGCCGAACGCCAACGGAGAATACCTAAAGGGAACCGGTTACCTGGATGAATCCAATCATTCTCTGAATTTTAAAGTGGGTAACAAATTTGGAAATAAATATTATTTCAAGCCGGAACTGGGCTATGCTTTTAATAAACTGGAAAAAGATCATGCGATCGATGTACGTTTCGCTGATGGTTCTTCAGAAACTCAATATGAAAGTATTCCCGGCGTGTTTACAAAAGGCATTCTGGTAGGTTTTGGAGCGGGCATCGCTTTCTAAGAACCAGTAAATAAAAACTTTTTTATCAGTATAGGTCAAAAGCCTGGGCATACTGGGCGAAGCCGTAATTGCTGGTGATCTTCAGTTTCTCTTTGATATTTTTTCGGTGAGTATTTACCGTATCAAAAGAAATAAAAAGTTCTTCAGCGATTTCGGCTGAGCTTTTTCCGAGCGCTACTAACCTGAGGACTTCTTTTTCTCTCTTGCCGAGTAAAAGAAATTTTTCGAGATTTTGTTTGAAGAACAGGTTTTCGGCAACGAGCCTGTTCAGTTTATTCGGAAGATGTTTCAGGTGATTTACGGGATTCGCAATGGTGATAATATGAGTAGATTTTCCCTGTTCATCCAGATGGAAAATTTCCGCAGAGCAGGAGTGCCAGATCCATTCGTTTTCCTGCGCGAGTTTGATCTGCTGAAAAAAGCTAAAACTGGAAGTATTTTCTGCCATAGTTTGTATGCCCGCCAACTTCTCGCGATAATCGAAAAGGTCTTCGTTGTGAAAATAGGCATTCTGAAAATTATCTGGTTCTGCCTGAATTTCAGTAAGCTCTTTGCCAAGCGATTTGAGTCCTTTTTCTGAAATAAATACCGGGCAAAAATCATCCATTCTGCGAATGATGATCATGCCCGGTATCAAATGGGAAAATGCCTGGAGCTGTTTCAGCTTTTGCTGAAAGGTGCCTCCTGGGTTCATTTATTGTAAACTATCTTGTGGTACTGGAAAACCGCGATCTCTCATCAGCGCATCGATCTTCGCATCCCGCCCACGAAATTTTCTGTAAGCTTCAGCAGGATCCATGGAGTTACGCGGAGCAAACAGGTATTTTACCAGTTTTCGCGCAGTTTCTTTGTCATAGAATCCATCAGGTGCTTCCGCGAAAGCTTCCGCCGCGTCTGACGTCAACACATCAGCCCATAAATATCCATAATAGCCTGCTGCATATCCTTCACCGGAAAAAACATGGCCAAAATGTGGAGTACGGTGGCGCATCACGATCTCCTCGGGCATATTCAATTCTTGCAGGGTCTCTTTTTCAAATTTATCCGGATCGATCTGGTCGGGATCTGTAGTATGATATTTCATGTCCATAATTGCGGAAGCCAGGAATTCAGTAGTCGCAAATCCCTGGTTGAAGGTTGCAGCTTTCTTGATCTTCTGGACGAGCTCGTTTGGAATGACATCATTTGTTTTGTAGTGTCTCAAATATTTATTGATCACTTGATCTGTAGATAGCCATCTCTCCAGTAGCTGCGATTGGAATTCAGTATAATCACGAACGCCTCCGTTCAAAGTAGGATAGGCTACGTTCGAAGAAAGGAAATGAAGGGCATGGCCAAATTCGTGGAAGAAAGTTTCCGCATCATCCCATGACACCAATACCGGCTCGCCGGGAGCAGGTTTGATAAAGTTAGAATTATTGCTGGCAAGTACCGGCTCGCCGCCTTCGAGTTGATTGAAACCGCGATAGGTTGTAGCCCAGGCTCCAGATCTTTTTCCGGTTCGGGCATAGGGATCTAAATACCATAAACCTACAAGTTTACCAGTATCCTTGTTAGTAACTTCCCAAACTTTCACATCTTCATGAAAAACCGGAACTGTATTTTCCTTTACCGGTGTGAATTCAAAATTGAAGAGTTCTCCCGCTGTAAAAAAGAGTGCCTGGGTTAAATTTCCCAGTTCGAGGTATTGTTTGACTTCCTCACTGTCCAGGTCATATTTGGCTTTACGAACTTTTTCAGCGTAGTATCGGTAATCCCATGGTTTGATCGTAATGCCGGGGTTTTCTTCATCGGCAATTTGCTGCATATCGCTCACTTCCTCTTTAACCCTTGCAAGCGCAGCCGGCCATACCTGCATCATAAGATTCATGGCGCTTTCCGGAGTTTTCGCCATTCGATTTTGTAAACGCCACTCGGCATAATTGTCATAACCGAGCAAGTCCACACGCTCATCACGCAATTTTAAAATATCTGAAATGATCTGGTTGTTATCGTATTCATCCCCGTTATCCCCGCGAGAATAATAGTTTCTCCAAACCTTTTCCCGTAATTGGCGATTATCAGAATATGTTAGAAAAGGATCCATGGAAGATCGGGTATTGGTCACCGCATACTGCCCACCTTTTCCGCGATCTGCGGCAGCTTTAGCAGCCGACTTCACATAGGATTCCGGAAGTCCGGAGAGCTGACCTTCGTCCAGATACAAAACATAATTTTCCTCGTCTGCCAGCACATTGTTAGAAAACTGGGTATACAAACTGGAAAGCTCTTTATTGATTGTAGCATAACGCTGCTTATCGGACTCGTTCAGATTGGCTCCCTCCATGGCGAAATCTTCATAGATCAGGTCTATCACACGCTGCTTTTCGGGAGACAGCGGGTTTTTTTTCGATTTTTCGTAGACCTTTTTGATTCTTTGGAAAAGCGCTTCATTCTGGCTGATCTTAGAATTGAATTCCGAAATTTGTGGAGCCATTTCTTTTTGAACTTCGCGAAATTCGGGATTGGAAACATTGCTGCTGAAGATGCCATAATACACAAAAGCACGTTCAAGCTCTTTTCCAGATAGCTCCAGAGGTTCAATGGTATTTTCAAAAGTTGGTTCTTCCGCATTACCCGTGATACGGTCAATTTCAGCAAGTTTAAGCTCCATTCCTTTCTGAAGTGCTGGTTTTACCAGGTCTACAGTCATTTTATCAAAAGCGGGGACACCTCCATAAGGGCCTTCCCATTCAGCCAGCAAAGCATTATTCATAGCGATATTTTCAGAATTTGTTTCGGGGGTTTTAGCGCATCCTGCCAGAACAGCCAGGCTGATCACGCCAATGTGCCGGAAAATTGTATTCATTGTAATTTCTTTGGATTTTGCATGGAATATACGAACAAATCCAAACTTAAAATAGATCTTAATCCGAAGGAATTTCCTGGATCTGTGCTCCATTCAGCAGCTTGCGGGGCGAAATGCCATACTTTTCTTTAAAGATCTTGGAAAAATAACTTCGACTGGACAGCCCAAGTTCGTAAACGACCTCGCTTACATTCTTTCTTCCTGAAGACAGCATATTGAGGGCTTTCGAAAGTCGGACATCGCGAATGTATTCATTGACCGTTTTCCCGTAGAGGGCCTGAAAACCGGTTTGCAACTTGTTGGTGTTTACACCCGCAACCTTAGCCACGTCGTGCACGGTGGCAGCCATTGCAATGTTCTCTTCAATATGTTTTGCAGCTTTTTCAATGGCTTCGAGGTCTTTTTCGCGGATATTATTACTGAAAAATTCGTGATCTTCCTTCTTGAACCGGTACAACATGTAGCTCAAAATTTCCAAGGTTTTCCCGCCCAGATAGGTCACTCGTGGAAAACCTTCCAGTTCGGAACTTTTGATCTTTTTCAATACTTCGGAAGTTTGCATATTGAATTTTCCTACCTGGCAAATGCGTCGTTCGGCTTTTACATCATTGAATATTCGGTAATAAACCGGTTCGAGTTCATGCAGATCAAAAGAAAGGTATTGCTGAAATTTGAGTCGGTCCACCTCCAGATAGGTCAAATTGACCTCGGTATTCGCCGGAAAATTGATGATATGGGTTTCCTGGTCCAGCGGTGCTGCAATCAAATGCTGATGGTGTTTCAGTTTTTGTACATGTTCGGAATTGTGGAACTGGCTGGTTAATTCGCCAGACAATAGGTAGAGTATGCGCAAGGGTTTAACGACCGGATGGCAAATCCGGAATTGTGTTTTTTCCTTAAAGCTGCATTTATAAGTATACAGGCCTATTCCGTTTGGAAAATTGATCCCGTAGACGTGCCCGTTTCCTAAACTGGCGGGGATCTGAAGACTAAATTCTCCGAGTTCGTTTTGATATCCTATTTCAAGTTGTTCTGCTAATTCCGGCACAAAATCGTCCACATCATTCAATTCTAAACGATAGACATTCATGTAAAAGTAAAGATTTGTTGATTCGTATCTAAAATAAGGCTGAAAAGCCCATTATTCCTTATAGTTTCAGTTAAAACTTTACTAAATGCCTCATTTTCAGAAAAATTTGAAGCTTAATTCTGTTTCCTGAGAACCTGCAATGGTGGACTTTTAATGACTTCCAGACTATTGAAAATGCCTATGAGCCAGACCAGTGCGCAGATTGCCGGAACGATTACCACGAAGGGGATCAGCGAAGGAATAAATACTGATTGGAATAAAAAGTAAGCCATTAAAAACCCGGCTACCAAGGCCAGCAGAATCCCGGCCAAACTTCCTAGCAGGCCCAAATAGATGTATTCCAGCGAGACGATCTTTAAGATCTGGCCACTTTGAGCGCCCAGTGTTCGTAATAGCACACTTTCCTTAATGCGCTGATATTTACTGGTACGAACTGCCCCAATCAACACAATAATTCCGGTGGCAATACAGAAAAAAGCCATGAAATTAACGAGCCAGGCTATTTTCCCCAGGATATCTTCTACCAGGGATAAAATTTGCCTTAAATCAAGTATAGAAATATTTGGGAAATTTTTGACGATTTGTTGCTGTAAGCTTGCTGACTGTGATTCGTTGGCTGCTTTGGTGGTGAAAACCTTGAATTGCGGGGCCTGTTCCAGGGCACCGGCAGGAAATACCAGTGAAAAATTAAGCTGCACACGGCCCCAGTCCACTTTCCGCAAACTACTGATCCTGGTAGGCATCAGCACGCCCTGAACGTTGAATATAACCGTATCGCCTAAAGAAACTTCTGCATCTTTCGCAAAATCTTCACTGGCCGAAACCGGTATCGTGCCCTCACCGTCAAAACTGGAGATCCACCGGCCTTCTACAATTTCTTCGGACGCAATGATCGAATCCCTGAAGGTGGTTCGAAATTCGTGATTCAGGATCCAGCGGTTGATGGTGGAAGTAGAATCATTTTTTAGCTCCTGCGTAGTTTTGCCATTGAGTTCGGCAACCCGCATGGTAACGATCGGGATTTCATCCAGCACCGGAAGACCTTCAGCAGTGATCGTTTCAGATACATTTTTGGCTTGTTCGGTTTGAACATCTAACAGGATGAGATTCGGGCTGTTGGCCTGTGCATCCAGCGAGGCTTCTTTCAGTAAAATTCCGCGGCTAAAATACAGGGTGCTGATCAGGAATGTGCCCAGACCAATACTGAGAACGAGCATCAGCGTTTGGTTATTAGGTCTAAACAGATTCAATAAGCTCTGACGTGCGATGAAGGAAGCTTTCTTCGGAAAAAATCTTTTTACTGAAACGATAAATAATTGGGAAGTTCCGGTCAAAATCCCGAATATGACCAGGAGACTCAGCACAAAGTAACCGGCAAATTTCCAATCCCCAAGTAAGAAATAGGAAAAAAGATAGATAAAGACAAAAATCGCCAGAAGTATCGCAAGTCTTGCCCTTAGTGAAGCGTTTTTACGATCGTTGATGACGCGCAGCGCTTCCAATGGCGAAACATACAGCGTTCCCACCAGACTTTGCAGGGCAAAAAGCAGTGATAGAAAAAAGCCTAATGAAATACCCATGAGGATGGCTTCGGGAACCAGGGTTATCTCGACCTCAAAAGGTAGAAGATTCCCGATAATTGCTGGAAACAATTGTTGTAACAGGACACCTAATGTTGTTCCGGCAACTCCGCCAAGTAAACCGATAAGCGCGATCTGGATCAGGAAAATCAAGAAACTTTGTTTACGGCTTACCCCAAGACACTTGAGTACTGCAACCGATCTTAATTTCGATTTGATATAAAGATGAATGGAGCTGGCGATCCCAATACAACCCATCAATAAGGCGATAAAAGCAACCAGATTCAGGAATTTCCCGAAGTTTTCATAACGACGCCCCAGCCGTTCACTGGTGGCAGTATGGGTATCAATATCGGCATTTTCAATATCGAGCACCGGGTCCAGCTTTTCATCGAGCTCCTTCATATCCTGCCCGGCCCTGGCCTGAAAGTAATAATTGTAATCTATGCGACTTCCGGTTTGAATGAGTCCGGAACTTTTTACCGCGTATTCCGGAACGAGAACGGGAGGAGCGATAGAAGAGAATATGGAAGAACTACCGGGAATAGATTTTAACCTGCCCAGAATAGGCAGGGTCACGTTTCCAAATTTGATGCTGTCGCCAGGTTTGAGGCCAAACTGTAACATCGTCGTGGCATCGACCAAGGCCGCATTTTGTTGCTGAAAATCTACCGGATCGTTTTGAGTGGTCTCGATCTTCCCGTAAAAAGGAAAGCCTCCTGAAATTCCGCGGAGATCCATCAATTTGGTTTTTCCGTTCGATGGAAAAAGGATCATCGACGAGAAACTGGTCTCACTGGCATCGGCGCCGCCAAGAGAATCGATGATGTGCGAAACTTTTTCGGTAATGGGCTGATCGCTATCAATAATATAATCGGCACCCATCAGTGATTTAGATTGCAACGCAATATTATCTTTCAGGTTTTCGCCAAAGCTATGTATCGAAACTACCGCGGCAATGCCCAGAACAATGAATGCCATAAAAAGGCCTAATTTCCCGAAGCTTGCGCGGGCATCTCGCCATGCCATTTTCCACAACCATGAAAATCCTGCAGTATGATTGAAATTTTCAGCCATTATGAAATTTCACTTTCCAGGATTCGGCCGCCTTTGAGACGAAGTACCCGATTAGACAATTTGGCGAGTTCCATATCGTGCGTAACGATCACCAGCGTAGTGCCGTGTTCTTTATTGAGTTCAAAAAGCAGTTGAATGATCTTTTCCCCGGTTTCTTCGTCCAGATTTCCAGTAGGTTCGTCGGCAAAAAGTATTTCGGGTTCGTTCACAAAAGCCCGGGCCAGCGCCACACGTTGTTGCTCCCCGCCAGAAAGCTGAGAAGGGTAGTGGTGGATGCGGTCGCCGAGGCCCACCTTTTCCAATAGCATCTTCGATCTTTCAAAAGCAGCTTTTTCTGCCTGCAGTTCCAGTGGTATAGCTACATTTTCAATAGCTGTTAGTGTGGGTAAAAGCTGGAAATCCTGGAAAACAAATCCTGTTTTCCTGTTCCGAAGGCGGGCTCGCTCGTCCTCTGTTAACCGGGTTAACTCTTCACCGCAAAGTTCTACCTTTCCGGAGCTAGCCTCATCCAGCCCGGCACACAGGCCTAGCAGCGTGGTTTTTCCGCTTCCGGAAGGTCCAACAATACTAAAAACTTCGCCTTTTTTGACCTCAAATGTGAGATCGTGTAAAATTGTTAACTCCCTGTTACCTCCAGAATAAACCTTCTGTAGGTTTTGAACGTTTAATATATTTGACATAGCAATTTCGTGATACCACAAATTATAAAAATGATTTCAATTATGACCAGTTTCCGGACGTTTCGATTCACATTCCTTTTCGCTTTTCTAGTTTTTTGTAATTCCTGTAAAAATGAAACACAAAAAGCTACGGAACCATCTTCGGAAAAGATCCAGTCTTGGGAAAATTCAGCAGCAGTAAAGGATTCAGTAAAAAACATACTTTTCTACGGGAATAGCCTCACCGCCGGTTACGGATTGGATTCAGACGAAGCTTTCCCGGCTTTGATACAGCAGAAATTAGATTCTTTGAACCTCGATTATAAGGTCATCAACGCAGGTTTAAGTGGCGAAACCACAGCTGGCGGGCTCGGCCGCTTGGATTGGATATTAAAACAGCCGGTTTCCATTTTCATACTGGAACTTGGCGCTAACGATGGTCTGCGGGGGGTACCGCTGGACGAAACCCGAAAAAATCTCCAGTCGATCATTGACAAGGTTCGGCAAAAGGATCCTGAAACCAACATTATCCTTGCAGGGATGCAATTACCTCCAAATATTGGCAGAGAATATACTGCTGAATTTAAAGAGATTTATCCTTCCCTGGCAGAAAAAAATGACCTTTACCTCATTCCGTTTTTGTTAGAAGACGTAGCCGGAAAACCTGACCTAAACCAGGGTGATGGCATTCATCCCACCGCGGAAGGACAGAAAATTGTCGCCCGAAATGTGTGGGAAATTCTTCGTGAGGTCATTTCAGAATAAGAATAGCAAACTAGGATGCAGGAACCGCATTGATTTCTTTCATAATTTCAGCAAAAAGGCGATAGGATTTCAGGCGGTCTTCCTGATGATAAATGTGAGAAGTTACTATCAGTTCATTAACACCGGTATCCTTCAGGAAAGCTTCGGTTTTGTCACGCACGCTAGCCGGACTTCCGAAGAAGGCGTATTTCATCATTTGCTGAACTGCGGGCTGCATCTTCAGATAAGCGTAATCTTCATTAAAATCTTCCGGTTCCTGCAGGTAATCAGGATTTTGAGAAAGAACTCCTAGAATCATGCGCAGAGAACTGGTAGAGAGTCTTTCTGCCTCTGCATCCGTATCAGCAACAATGACGTTAATCCCCGCGATCGTATAAGGTTCCGAAAGATATTCCGAAGGCTGAAATTCTGACCGGTAGATCTCAAGAGCCTGAAAAAGCTGATTTGGTGCAAAATGACTGGCGAACACATACGGCAGGCCTTTAGCAGCGGCAAGGTGTGCACTATCGGTACTCGAACCCAGAATGTAAAAAGGCATTTCCACACCTTCAGCTACCGTTGCCCGGACTTTCGTGGTTTCCCTGGTATTGGTAAAATACCTCCGGATTTCCTCTATTTCGTGCGGAAATTGATAAACTGAATTCATGCGATCTGATCGAATCGCCTGCGCGGTGATTTGATCGGTCCCAGGAGCTCTTCCTAGGCCAAGGTCAATTCTTCCCGGATAAAGTGCGCCCAGCGTCCCGAATTGTTCAGCTACGATAAGCGGCGAATGGTTAGGCAACATGATTCCACCCGATCCCACGCGAATACTTTTGGTTCCGTTAGCGATATAATCAATCAATATAGCTGTGGCCGAGCTGGCAATACTTTTCATATTATGATGTTCGGCCAACCAGAAGCGGGTATACCCAAGACTTTCGGCGAGATTTGCCAATTCCAGACTATTCTGAAAAACTTTTTGCAGGGAAATCCCTTCACCTACTACTGCCAGTTCCAAAACGGAAAAATCTACTTTCTGCTGCATATTTTTTTCTGAAGGACAAAAATAAGGCTAAATGCCATGCGATCTCGAAATTGGGAATTGTAATAATCTATATCTGCTGCAAGTCGCAGCATGCGTGGTTATTGAAAAGCACAAAATAATGCTAAAGAAAACTTAAATTTTAACATCATCGCCTTGCTGAAATGTTTATATTTCATTGAATTTGAATAAGATATCATGAAAGAGTTAAGCCTACCCGAAGCGATAAGTATTCTCGATCAGGTATCTATTTATGGAAATATTTTTTCCCCTCATGATCACCTAATCGTGCAGGATGGCTGGTTCATTCAGGAATCCGGTAAAAAGTATCTTCGTGGTCATACCAGCGATGAATTGCTGGAAATTATCAAAAAAAATTCAGGGAACTTTCGGGTGTATTCCTCCAGGCACAGAAAACTCAGTGGCGATTACAGCATCAAGAATTACCGAAAAAGCACCAAAAAAGTTTATTAACTACCGACTAAAAATGAGCGCTCCGTAAGCTGGAATGTCGAGTTTTCCCTCCAGTTTATTTTCTAATTGTTCGATTTCCATAGCCGCAACCTCCAGGTCGCTTAAACTGTCATCATATCCTTTCCAGGTACTGTTGAATCTCAATTGCCAGTTGTCTTCCTGCAGCTGCAATTCGTAATTTTGAAGATCCTGAGAGCTGAAATTCAGAATGATTAAAACCGACTGGTGTTCCTCATTATAACGTTTATAAGCCAAAACTTTATTTTCATGATCTGTATGCAAAATTTCTACATGCTGGCCTGATAGTGCCTCCAATCCAGGAACTGCTCCTTTCCTGAAGTTGATCAGATCGGTCACCATACGTTCAATCCCTTTTAAACGCTCGTATTTTTGCCAGTCCAATCCTTCAGTATCTTTGAAATATTCGTCCTCCAGGAATTCCTGGCCCTGGAATAACATGGGTATCCCCGGCGCAGTGAGGCAAAGAACTATTCCTAAAATTGCTCGTTTTTTAGCAAAGACACTTTCCGCATCGCCGGGTTGAATTTCTTCCGGGACTCGGGCTTTTCCATTGGCTACTTCATCGTGAGACTCGGTATAGATGACCCGGCTGTAGGCATCATTTTCATATCGATAACATAAAGCATCAATAATCTTTTGCAGGTCACGATCCTGATCATTCACATTCGTGAGTACTTCCCGAACCGGATGCACAAAATTCATGTCCCATTGTGTGCCGTAACCAATTCCGCCTTTATCTATAGGATTGGTAACGATACTCTGGCTTTTCAGGTCTTCAGCAATGGTGATCACATTTGGGTATTTTTGATGTAGTTCATTATTGATGTCGCGCATCAGGATCATCCCTTCCAGAATTTCTGAATCCAGGCCCAAACCGCCACCTTCGTAACGAATGTAGGAGGTAGCATCCATCCGCAGGCCATCACAATGATATTTTTCAATCCACATCAGGGCGTTATCGCGTAAATACTGGCGAACTTCCGGCCTCCCGTAGTCAGGGCGGGTATTTCCCCAGGGCGTATCGCTGCGATGGTCGTTATAAAAATAGATCCCGCCTTTATCATTTTCGCTCCATCCATCAAACTGCCAAAGGTCTACGTCAGATGGTCCAAAATGGTTATATACCACGTCCATTATCACTCCAATTCCATGATGGTGTGCCGCCTTTATGAGTCGGAACAACCCGTCTGGACCGCCATAATCCTGTTCGACTGCAAAGGGGTGAGCGGGATTGTAACCCCAGGAAATCCCGCCGGCAAATTCGGCTACCGGCAATAATTCGATGCAATTTATTCCAAGTTTCTGGAGATATGGTAATTTGGAAATGACATCATCAAATGTTCCTACTTTTCCAGGATCGGGCCGGTAGAAAGTTCCTACATGCAGCTCATAGATTACTAGCTGATTCCATGATGGCAGCTGAAACGCATCGTTTTCCCAGTCAAAATTCAGGGTGCGAATGATAGAATTTCCGTCACTGTTGGTCACTTCAAAAGCATACGGATCATTTTTATAAAAGGAACGTTCCCCATTTTGGATGAGGTATTTGTATTGATCTCCTTCATTAGCTTTCGAAGTAATTCCGCTCCAATAACCGTTACCTTCATTTTCCAGGATTAACTGGTCAGCTTTCCAGCCATTAAAATCACCCACCACGGCGACCGCGTTGGCGTTCGGTGCCCATACACGAAAAGTGGTTTGACCTTCTTCCAGAATCGCGCCCATCCCTGCGGAAGGCGCCACCGTTTTCACGAGTTCCTTTTCCATAGCAATTACAGTTTTTTTATTTAAAAGTAGCTGCTGAAGAAATGCTAAGATTTTATTTGTGAGATAATTAACTAAACAAAAAAACCGGCGCCTGCCGGTTTCAGAAATTGTAGCAATATTAGACTTTATCGGTCTTATTTTCGATATGCTCTACATAATTTGCCTGGTTGGAAATGATCCTGCTGGGGGATATTCCGTATTTCTTTTTGAAGATCTTGGAGAAGTAACTTCGGCTGCTGAGCCCCAGCTCGTAAACGACTTCCGAAACATTTTTTTCTCCTGTGCTCAGTAGATTCAAAGCTTTCGTTAACCGCACATCGCGGATATACGAATTGACGGTTTGCCCATAGATCGCCTGGAAACCTTCCTGGAGTTTGTTCACGTTCAGGTTTACTTCCTTCGCAATTTCATCAACCGTTCCAACCGTGGACAGGTTGTTGCCAATGTATTCTACTGCGTTTTCAATGGCTTTAAGATCTTTGCGTTTCAGGTATTTGTATTGTTCCTGATCCTGATTTTTGCTAAAACGAGTGAGCATGTAAGAAAGGATCTCGAGCGATTTGGCCCCCATAAAATTAATCCTTGGAAATTTAATTTCTTCGCAATTCTTGATCTGTTTAATGACATCAAAAGTGCGGAAACCATAGCTGCCCTTGTCGCAAACCTGATTGGTAGCCTGTATGTCACTAAAGATCTTGTAATAAATGGGCTCCAGTTCTTCAATATCGAAAGAAAGATAGTGCTTGAATTTCTTCCTGTCGATCTCGAGATAACAAATGTCTACTTTTGTATTGGCGTTGAAAATAAGACTGTGCACTTCGTCTGCCCGCGGAGCAGCAATCAGGTGTTCGTGACCTTTAATACTAAAGGTTTCTGCCTGGTTGTTGAAATGTGATGAAAGTTCTCCGTTCACACAATAGATCAGCCGAAGCGGAGTCACATTGGGATGAAAAATCTGGATTTTCGTATCCCTTAAAAACGTACAATCAAACCAATACAATCCAATGCCATTGGGGAAATTGATGCAATTTAATTTTCCTTTACCCAAATCTTTGGGTACGTGCAGCGCATATTCCCCCAACTCGTTCTTATACCCAATGCCAAAATGTTCGGCAAGAGCGGGTATAAAATCGTCAACCTCCTTGAGTTCGAGATAGTAATGCTGCATAAATTGTGATGTTTTTAAGAATTTTTGCAAAAAAAATTAAAATTACTATAAAACTTAAATTTTTCATTCCTGAAACTCCTCGTATCTGGTTAAACTTTTATTAAAAGTACGGATTGCGTTAATGGGCTATTTAATACAGCACCGATTCGCATTTTAATTGAGCAATTTGCTGAAAAATTGAGGCTATTGATGCGAGAATTATTGAAAAATAACGCGGGTGTATTATTGGGATTTTTGGGATTGATCGTTCTAACGCTGATTAGCCCTAAAACCCTAAAAATTCTGCTTCTGATGAACCTTCTGGCGATCATCTTTCATCTTTTGGGCCAGTTCAGACTGCGTTCCAGGATCGGCCGTCAAAGCAGGAAAGGAAAAAATAGCGGGTCACCAAATGTTTCGGTACATGTGCCCTGTTATAATGAGCCGCCTTCTCTGGTGATCCAGACGCTAAAATGCATTCAGCAAAATGATTATCCCAATTTTGAAATCATCGTCATTGACAATAATACCCGAAAAACGCATACCTGGAAACCGGTTTCCGATTATTGTGAGCGCTTCAGCAACATCCGGTTTCAGCATTTTGACCAATTAGGCGGTTTTAAGGCCGGTGCTTTAAATGAAGCTCTGAAAATTACTTCCGAAGAAGCCGATTATATTTTTGTTCTAGATGCCGATTATTGTGTTTCCCGGAAAGCCATTCGCAAGGCCGTGAACCAGGCAATTCTCAATAAAGCACAACTTGTTCAATTTCCGCAGGCCTACCGGAATGTTTCCGGATGGAACCAGGCCTTGAATGAAGAATATGCACATTATTTTGAAGTCTTTTCTTCCGGAAGTAATTCTGACGGGAATGCGCTTGCCACTGGAACGCTAACTTTAATGCAACGGTCTGCCCTGGAAAAACTTGGCGGCTGGAAATCCCAGAGCATTACTGAAGATGCCAGCCTGGGAATCGCTTTTCGAGAAGCCGGTTTTCAAACCTTGTTCGTGAATGAGCAGATTGGTTTTGGTCTTATGCCTACCAATACGGAAGATATTCGGAAACAGCGCGTTCGCTGGATGTTTGGAAATATTCAGTCTTTACGGGAACTCCTTGCGTGCAGATCATTGAAGCTGAAAGATCGCCTGGATTGTTTGCTGCAACTCACGGCTTGGATTAATTTCCTCGGAATTCCCATTCTTTCCACTTTGCTCGTCCTGACTGGCTTTTTTTTCGATGATGCCGATCTTACTGCCGAAGTTTCTGCATTGATCAGCCTGAATATGGGGGTTTTTCTGATCGGGAAATTCCTGTTGTTTCATTCCATTTTCAAAAATGGCAGGGCCTTTATGGTTCACATTTCCTTTTTGTTGGAAGGCGCTTTCTGTTGGTGGAAAGCCTTATTTGGAGCGCAAAAACCCTTTGTTCGCACCAATAAATTTCAACGAAAACAACTACTAGACTGGTCATTCTTCTTACTGCCGGCCCTATTACTGCTGTTCAGCATTTCGCAATTTTTAACCAGTCATACTATCCTGGCCTTCAGCTTTTTGATCTATTCAATTTTATTGCTGAATGCGGCCCTTTATCTCAATGAACAAATGACGCCCTCAAAAAGTCTCACGCTCAAACTATTGAAATCATGAAGATTGGGATTATTGCACATTTTCGTTTTCCGTTAAGGGAACCTTATGCCGGCGGACTGGAGATGATCACTCATCATCTGGTTAAAGAATTGGAAAATGAAGGACATGACATTACCGTTTTTGCCAGGGAAGGATCAGATTGTCAGAATTTAAGGAGTCTGGAGTCTTATGCCGGATTTTCTCCGGAACAACTGCAGATCGAAGGAGATCTGGAAGAAAGGCTTGCAGAAGTGGCATACGCCAGAATCTTCCGGGAAATTGATGATCTGAAATTCGACTTGGTTCACAATCATTCCCTTCATCATCTTCCGATCATTTTGGGAAATGAATTGCAAACGCCCTTTATTACCTCGCTGCATACACCAGCCTTTCCTGAGATTAAGCTGGCGCTCCATTGTGTTAGAGCAAACCTAAATCAGCAATTCACCGCCGTGAGCGAAAACCTGTCAAATTATTATTCCGCATATATTCCGAAGCCAAAAGTGGTCTATAATGGAATCGATATTGAAAAATGGCAGTTTTCACCAGGCAATAGTGGTAAATACTGTATCTGGTACGGAAGATTTTGCAAGGAAAAAGCGCCACACCTTGCCATAGAAGCAGCGATTTTGGCTCAATTGCCTATTGTCCTGGCCGGACCCGGCGAGGGGAATGAGTATTTCGAG
This sequence comes from Christiangramia flava JLT2011, assembly GCF_001951155.1. Lineage (NCBI taxonomy): Bacteria > Pseudomonadati > Bacteroidota > Flavobacteriia > Flavobacteriales > Flavobacteriaceae > Christiangramia > Christiangramia flava. Next base: position 37,905 of record NZ_CP016359.1, on the reverse strand, counting down.
GAAATGATTCGGCCGCACCTGGAAAAATACCCGGAAATCGTTCATTTTATCGGACATGTAGATCAACAGGAACTCAATATTTTGCTGAATGATGCCCGAGCTTTCTTATTCACGAGTGTCTGGGAAGAACCTTACGGACTGGCAATCGCGGAGTCACTGGCGGCAGGAACGCCGGTCATAAGCTGGGACAAGGGCGCTGCACCAGAAATCCTCACAGAAGAATGTGGCATCCTGTTGCCGGAGGCCGATGTAAACAGTATGGCGAAGGCACTGCATGCCTGTACCGAAATTTCACGAGTTGCCTGCCGGGAAAGAGCGCTGAATTTCTGCGGAAACATCCAGATGGTGCGCGCATTTACAAGTTTGTACGAAAGAAGTATCCAACCAAAAAAAGAACTATGTTAGCCTATTATTCTCATTCACAGGGTTGCGGTCATAGCCGTTTTGCCGCTTTGATGAGCGAGTATTTCAAAGGAAAATTCAAGGTTTTTACAAGTTGCCCTTATTATTTTCAACCGGGCGTTCCCATCGTAAAACTTCCCACGGAAGATCCCGATGGAACCGGAATTCCCGCCGGGAAAATACCTGCACCGGAATATTTACATTATTCACCGGTCAACCAGGAATCGATCAAAAACCGAAGTTTAAAGCTGCTAACAGGTTTGATCAATTCTCATGTACAACTGCTGATTGTGGATGTAAGCGTGGAAGTTGCAGCGTTGGCCCGGGTTTCTTCTATTCCGTATGCTTATGTTCGCCTTCCCGGGAATCGCAACGATCCCGCTCATATTCAGGCTTTCCAGGGTGCTGTTTTTTTACTGGCTTATTATCCCGAAGAATTTGAACCGGAAGACACACCAAAATGGGTACGGGAAAAAACGATCTATCTGGGATTCCAAAGTCGGTTTCAGTTTGAAACGACCGTGAAACCCTCACAATTGTCAAATATCCTGGTGGCCATTGGGAAGGGTGGTTCTGAGAATATTCAGAAAACCCTGGATAAAATTCAGCAGCGTTTTTCCACCGCGAAAATTACCGCCATTGGAGATTTTGAAATGAACATTCCTGAACGTTTTCCGAAGATCCATTTTCCGGGGTTTGTAGATAATGTGCAGGCTTATATCGAAAAAGCCGATGTGGTCGTCGCTTCCTGCGGACTCAATAGCATCGGGGAGATTTTGGCATCAGGGAAGCCGTTTATCTGCATTCCGGAGAAGCGGCCTTTCCAGGAACAGCATATTACCTTTCAGAATCTGAAGCGACAGAATCATGTGCTCGATATTGACGAGATCCTGGAAATGAACGACAAGGAACTTTTAGATCGGCATTTTTCCGGTGATGAGTTAGTTCAAAACTCATCGATGGAGCGATTCAGGGCGTGGCTGGAAAAATATGAATACGACCCTTTAAAGCTTTTTGAAAACATATCGGAAATGAAAAAACCAGCAGATGCTTATGCCTGATTTCAGCCTGATCATTATTGTATCAGAAAGACGGGAACAGCTTCGGAATGTACTGGAACAGTTGCACAAAAGCTCTGTTAAACCTTCTGAAGTACTGGTTATTTACATGGATGATCTTCCAGAGATTTTGGAAACCGGAATTGCGCTTCGAAATTTCCGGATTACAGGAACCTCTGGTAAAATGCCGCTTGCAGCTGCCCGTAATTTTGGAGCAAAATATGCCAGTTTTGAGAAGTTGTTTTTTCTGGACGTAGATTGCCTTCCCGCACCCGACTTTTTTGAGCGAATGCTGGAAGATTATTCGGAAAACAGCATTTTAAGCGGAACGCCCTATTACCTTCCAGCAGATTTTGACATGGATGCATTGGAAGAGCAGGCGGTAGCCCATCCGGCAAAGCCTCCAATTTCTGATCGGCAGCCGGTAGCCGATTACAATTCCTTCTGGTCGTTATGTTTCCTGATTGGGAAGGAGCAGTTTCGTTCGTTAGGTGGTTTTGAGGAGGCATACACCGGTTACGGAGCCGAGGATACTGATTTCGCTCAGAAACTTCGAAAAGCAGAAATTCCATTTTTCAGAAGTCCGGCGAAGGTCTATCACCAGTATCATCCAAAATACGAACCACCTTTGAATCACTTAGAAGCTATTTGCCAGAATGCGGAGATTTTTCATCAGCGCTGGGGATTCTTCCCTATGGAAATATGGTTGAAGGAATTTCAGAAAATGGGGTATATCACGATGAAAGAAAATAAAATCAGTATCTTAAAATTTCCTTCTTCAGAAGAAATTGCTGATTGCCTAACGAAAAAACCATATTAATTTTATGATTTTCTTACTAATAGGAATACTCCTGTACCTGGCGGTGGTTTCAGATATCATTCAAACTACACTTTCCATGCAGGGGGGCGGTTGGATCACTACCAGGCTTGCTCATTACCTCTGGAACGGGTTTCTACTTTTGGCTGGACGCGATGGGAATAAGAAATTTCTTTCCCATTGTGGTTATATTTTACTGGGAATTATCCTGATAACATGGGTGGTCTTATTGTGGGGAAGTTTCAGTTTGATGCTACTTTCTGTAACCGATTCAGTGGTGAATGCGCAGACCAAGTTGCCTGCCGATATATGGAATAAATTTTATTTCGCTGGTTTCAATATTGCCACGCTTGGCCTAGGTGACTATGTTCCCGGGAATGATTGGTGGAAATTTGTGACCAATGTTTACGCGTTTACGGGTCTCATATTGCTTACCATGTCTGTCACATACCTGGTTCCGGTACTTTCCGCAGTAATAGAACAGCGCAAACTGGCGATAAAATTGGAAATCCTGGGGCCTGATGCAGAGACGATCCTAGCAGACCTGCTACAGGAAAAAACTTACGTGATGAATCACAAGCTGGATGAAATTTCAGACAGTCTGATCAAGCATACCCAAAACCACCGGGCATATCCAATTATTCATTATTTCCATAGTTATAAACCAGAAAAAGCGATCGTGCTACAACTGGCGAAACTCTTTGAGGTGTATTACCTGATCAAATTCCATTTGAAAGCGGAATGGCAACCGGCAAAAATTCATATCAGTTCGCTGGAAGATTCTTTTGTGAATTATACAAATATTGTTCGGGATGTGACCCATATGAATTTGATCGAAGAACTTCCAGAAGCTTTTACCTATAAGGAGTTGGAAACAAAGTATTATCAGCTGGAGAAGCCTAATCCAGAAACTTTAGAAGCGATCAATGAACGCCGAAAGGTTTTTCATTCGCTGGTCATTAAGGATGGCTGGAAACCAAAAACTAATTAACTTACAGAACTTAACAACCTACCAAAAATGCAAGAAGATCATACTTCAGAAAAGACAATGACGATTATTCCTATTCAAAGTGGCGCCAGTTTTTACCTTCGGAAAGGTGATAAACTTAAGGTTACCGATATTAAAGGGGCGCAAGTAAGCGATATGGTGTTGTTCAATGCCCGTTGTATCAAAGAAAAGATCTCGTCCGGGAAAACAATGGATTTTGAGGAGAGTATTCTGCTGAGCAAAGGAAATTACCTTTGGAGCAATCGTGGTAGAAAAATGATGGAGATCCTGGAAGATACGAATGGCCGAAATGATTTTTTACTGGCTCCCTGTTCTGCGGAAACATTTAAGATCATGTACGGTCACGAAGGTTATCACCCGAGCTGCCATGATAACCTGACAAAAAACCTTAAGGATTACAGCATCGAGGAAGATGATATACCCACGGCTTTCAATATTTTTATGAACGTGCAATTCGATGAGCAAGGAAAACTCAGCGTCGAAAAACCTACCAGCAAAGCAGGAGATTATGTGCTTTTTGAGGCCAAAATGAACCTGATCGTTGGTCTTACAGCCTGCTCGGCGGAAGACAGTAATGGCGGAAGTTTTAAACCCATCGGGTATGAAATTATTTCGGCAGAGTAGGGAAAATCTTTGTTTTTTAGAAGTGAATTTTGCAGGTTCCATTCGTACAGTAAATGCTGTAAAGATCGAATCCATGCAACCTTTCCTGTAAATTATATAGAATGTTAAATACCTGCGGGATTTTGAGTTTTAAACCAAGGGATGGGAATGGTAAAATTTTATCGCAGATGGCTTAGGATTTGAGTATCTCATATTTGCTGTCCTTTATTGGAAGGGAAAAGGAAAGGTGAGAAAGTAGAATTGCAGATCTAAAGTCAGGATGTTTCCCGAAATAGTCTTCAGAAGGATTAGATCTATTTATATTTAAAGTTTTAAATAGAGACAGCATTTATGCGCATTTACAATGCCCACCACAATAATTTAAAAAATATCCATTTAATTATTCCGGAGAACCGTTTGATCCTGGTTACCGGGCTATCTGGTTCCGGGAAATCATCGCTGGCTATGGAGGTGATCGCCAATGAGGGATATCGGTATTTTATGGAAAGCCTTCCGGCCTTCAACCAGCAAAATGCCCAGGCCATTCCAACTGCCGAGGTGGACGCGATCGAAGAATTACTGCCGGTGATTAAAGTAGAGCAATCCAAGCGATTTCAATCTATTAACGCCACTTTCGGCACATTAACCGAGCTCACTCAAACTTTCCGAATTCTTTTCGCCAGATATTCCGCGGAAAAATCATTGAGTAAATCCTGTTTTTCTTTCAATCATCCAAAAGGCGCTTGTGACTACTGCCGTGGAGTAGGAGAGGCGGAATATATCGACCTTCAGAAATTGATCGCCGATGAAAATAAGACCCTTCGGGAAGGAGCGATTACGACCACTTTGCCTAACGGGTATATCGTTTATTCGCAGATCACGGTAGATGAGTTGAATAAAGTTTGTAAGGCACATGGATTTTCGGTGGATATTCCCTGGAAGGATCTTTCCGCTGAGCAAAAAGACGTGATCTTAAACGGAAGTGAGCGCTTAAAGGTTTTCTACGGAAAACACAGCATTGAATCCAGGCTGCGATGGAAAGGACTGAAAGCAAAGCCGCGCGAAGAAGGATTTTATAAAGGAATACTCCCGATCATGTCCAATATTTTAAGGTTAGATCGAAATCCGAATATTCTGAAATTTGCCAGTTCCGAAATATGCCCTGAATGTCATGGTGCGCGTATTAAACCAGAGTATTTGCAGTTTAAATGGCAGGGTCAGGATTTTGCCAGCTGGATGGATATGCCGCTTGAGCAGTTGTATAAAACCCTTCAGGTGCTTCAGTTAAAAGGAGGGGAAAAAGCGCTGGTAGATCAGATCTGCCTGGAACTTCTTGATTTGACCAGTCTGGGGATGGGACAGTACTCCTTAAGCACTCCCAGTTTCGACATTTCTTCTGGTGATGGTCAGCGTATCAAACTGGTACGCCAGGTAAATGCGAACCTCCAGGGTATTCTATATGTTTTTGACGAACCTTCCATCGGTCTTTCCGGGAATTATCAGAAATATCTGTTACAAATTTTCCGGCGTTTAATAGACCGCGGAAATACCGTAATGCTTGTGGAACACGATCTCAATTTCATCCGGTCGGCCGACTGGATCATCGAATTGGGACCGCAAGCTGGTATCAATGGTGGAAAGGTGCTTTATAATGGATCTGTTGAAGATTTTCTGAAAAATGAGCTGATAAATAGCCCTACTTTGCAAGAATTAAAGTCGAAAAATACGGCACTTCCTGAGGAACCTATGAAGCAAACCGAGGGTGATTTTCAGCCTCAAAAAGCCAGGTTGCTTGTAATAAGCAAAAAAACGGGAAGGGCGCTCCAAAGACTACAGGATTATTGTGAGGAGCATCAACTTCAACTTCAAACAGTTTCAGATCAGCCAATTGGGAAGACACCGAGGAGCAACCCTGCGACCTATACTGGCCTGGCAGATAAAATTCGTGATATTTTCGCTAAAACATCTGAGGCAAAAGCGAAGGGATTATCAAAAAGTGCTTTTTCTTTCAATAATAAGCGCGGCCGTTGTGCAACCTGTGAAGGAGCCGGGGTGATCACGCTTTCCATGAGCCTGATGGGCAACATTAATCAAACCTGTCCCAGTTGTAACGGGAAGCGATTCAAACCTGAAATTCTGAAGATTCACTGGAACAATAAGAACATTTCAGAGATCTATGATTTGAGTATTTCGGAAGCGCTTCCTCTTTTTTCTGAAGAAAAGAAAATCACCGGAATTCTATCCCTTCTCGAAGAATTGGGCCTGGGATATATCAAACTTGGTCAACCCTCCAATACTTTATCTGGTGGCGAAGCGCAGCGTGTGAAGCTCACCAAGCATTTTGCTAAAAATTCAACTAAAACGCTTCTCGTTCTGGAAGAGCCCAGTATTGGCCTGCATCAACAGAACGTGAGACAGTTACTCCATGCTTTGCACCGATTGAAAAAGCAAACAGCCGGAATTTGCTGTTTTGAAAATCATGCTCTTTTTCAGGCATCCGGTGATATTTTGGTCGAAAATGAGCCTGTTTACAAGGCTCCGGAGATAGCCAAAACGAGCATTAAGTTGGATGATAAAATTTCCATCCAAGGTGCGAGAACCCATCATTTAAAAGATCTGGATATTGATTTTCCGAAGAACAAACTAACGGTAATCACAGGAATTTCAGGTTCCGGGAAATCTTCACTGGCTATTGATACACTTCACGGCTACGGATTACAGGAAATGACCAGACAATTCTCCGCATATCAGCAATCACGCGTAGGGGTTAATTTTCAGTTTGAGGCTGATCGAATTGAAGGCCTGAGTCCAACAATTTGTGTCACCCGGAAGGAAAGGAATTTTACCCGCCGAAGCGATATCAGCAAACAGGTAGGCCTGGATAAATTGTTGCGGTTTGCGTTTTCCAGGAAGGCGCAATATCAGGGCGAGGAACTTTCAGCCAGCCATTTTTCCAACAACCATGAGCTGGGAAAGTGTACCATATGTGATGGATATGGCGAGGAAATGATTCCCGATATCAGTAAGATCGTCCTCGAACCTGAGAAGAGTATCGCCGATGGATTACTGGAGCATAACAAAGCCCTGGCTTATTACGGTCGTTCCGGGGGGCAGTACATGGCTATTTTAGGGGAAGTTGGGAAGAGTCATGGTTTCACTTTGAAGACGCCATTTAGTCGGTTGTCAGAAGATCAAAAACAGTTATTGTTTTATGGTACGGGTGATAAGATTTGGAAAACTGACTGGAATTTCAAGACCAAAACCCGTGCAGGAACGCAGGCAGTTAGCATGAGTTGGGACGGAATCTTCAATTACCTGAAAGCCGAATATTTTAAAACCCGGAAAAATAAAAATATACAGAACCTGGAATCGCTCCTGAAATTGGCTAAATGTGGTAATTGTTCTGGAAGTGGCTTAAAACCGGAGCGCCTGCAATTTAAAATTGATGGGAAATCGATACATGATCTGAAATCGATGGATTTTAAAACCCTGCAAAACTGGGTTTCAAAAAACAAATTTCAGAAGGAGATCGATCAAAAACTGATCGGGAATTTATATTCTCTAACGGCTAATACCTTCAAAGTTGCTGAAAAACTGCATATTGATCATCTTCAGTTGAAGAGAAAATCGATCAGCTTATCGGGAGGAGAGAACCAGCGAGTAGGATTATTGACGCAGTTAAATAGTCCGTTAAAAGGCATCACGTATATCCTGGATGAACCTTCCGCTGGATTATCACTCCATAATATTCCGGACCTGATCAATCTTTTGAAAGACCTGGTCGCCAAGAAAAACACGGTCATCGTCATAGAACATCAAAAAGACATCATTTTGTCGGCAGATCATTTAATTCAATTAGGGCCAAAAGCTGGGAGTGAAGGAGGTTTTCTCACTTTTACCGGCACGCCCCAGGATTTTATGAATCAGGAAAATGTTCATCCGTTTTTTAAATCAAGGGATACTGATTTTAAACTGAAAAAGAGCAATGAGGTGATCATGATACAGGGAATTTCCAGATTCACTTTAAAAAAGAAACTTTTAGAGATCCCAATTGGCGGTATTACCGCTTTGAGTGGGCGATCTGGTATGGGAAAAACAACGCTCGTAAAGGATATTATAATACCAAGCCTGACAAAGCAAAAGCCGGTAAATTGCGATCGAACCGAATTTCCGAAACCTTTTAAGAAGGCTTTTTATTTTGAATCCAAACCCCTTCGTGCTTATTCAGAAACTTTATTGGTTTCCTATCTGGATCTTCTGAAGGGCATTTGCAAACTATTTGCCAAAGGATCGCATTGGAAACCTCGAGATTTTAGTTATAAAACGAAATCGAGTCAGTGTCCCAATTGTCAGGGAAAAGGTTTTGTGGAAACCAGCCTGGACGTAACTGCAAATGCTAGGGAAATATGTGAAGTTTGTCATGGTAAACGCTATAAAAAGGAGTTGCTGGAGCATTATTTGGGCTCCAAGAATATCGCGGAAGTGCTATCTCTGAAGGTTTCTGACTTTAAATCTTGGTTGGTAAGCGTAAATGCGGCTGAAGGAATGTGCGAAAAAATCGACTATTTTGAGGAAATAGGTCTGGGTCATTTGAAATTGGAGCAGCCGGTCAAATCACTTTCTTCCGGGGAAAAACAGCGCTTGCAATTGCTGAACTGGATTGAGGAAACAGCTGAAGACACCCTATTCATACTGGATGAACCCAGCGTTGGTTTGCATTTGGAAGACATCGATTTACTCTATGAAATTCTGAAGAGACTGGGCAATAAAAACGATGTTCTGGTAATTGACCATAATCCCTATTTGCTGCGTAAAATTGGAATTGGAACCGTACTACAATAAGGATAGAAAAACTGAAATTTTTCACAATTTGTTTAGGTGATACTTGAAATTTCAGTTTCTATGCGGCTGAGATATGTGGAAGAATCTTTTTGATTTTTCCCAATGATCCTATTTTCTATATAATCAGTTATTGGCTTCAGTAGTTTATCTAAATTTCTTTTAATGAAACGGCTTTAGATGGGGGGAAAGAATGGATTTGCGCAGTTTGGTTTTCCACTGCTTTAAGATTCCATCGAAGGATCTGGAATAATTTTTCAGAATTCTTGCAACGCAATTTTATCAAAAGATTTAGATCGTTCTTTTTTAGGCCGTTGAAATACCCCTGTTCTGTTATAGTAGTTTACCTTTTATCTTATTCGAATGATCTTATGCACTCTTGAAAATTGGTAAACGAACGCTAATAGTAAATAACCACCATCACGGATGAACGATTCGAAGCATAGGATACCTATTGAAATTTTGCTTTAAAGGATAGCCTATTTACTTTCCAAAACAGAAAATAATAATCCTTTATTGATAAGGGGTTGTGACTCTCAAGGTACAAATAAGGTACAGATAAGATGTGATTTTAGGAGTTTTACAAAAAACAGCCTCTAAATTCCTTTCCGAAGAATTTGATTTAGAGGCTTCTTTTTGAATAGTTCCCTGTTTTATTACTCTGTGGCTAGTGAAATAAGATTAATTATTCCCTCCAAGGCTAGATAAGTATGGTGAACCTGAACCTTATCAATTGATTCACCTTGAGCCTTTTGATTTAGATAATTATCAATATCTGGTTCCCAAACTGATAAAGAATTTTCTACCAGTCGTTGGTTTGCTGGTGAATAAAAAAAAGACTTTACCTTTCCTAAAATTGTCTTTTTAATTTCCAGAGCTCTATCATGATCTTCATCAAAAAATGGCCCAATTAAACCTCTCATGTCCGCAATGGCTGACGTTTTACTCATAATTTAGATTTTTAATGGAGACCAATATACCAGTAGTTTTTCCATTTTTAAAATGCTAAATGCATTAAATCGAAATTTAATTGACTATGTGAAGTAAGAAGTCATTTAGGTATACCCAAAATAAGTATCTGTTTAAAATTGATAATGTGTGATTTGCTTATATTATTTGAGCATATCCGTTCGTAATATCTTGGCTAGAACCATGAGAGATTATTAATAAAATCAACTTAGGACTAAAGTCCTATTAACCATTATTGAATGAATAGAAAATAAGTATGCAAATACCCATTACTAAAATACCTAAGAAAGTCATCCATAATTCTCCCTGTAGTAAGTTTAAGAAGTCACTTTCAAAATTGGTACTCAAAAAAATAAAAAATAGTATTAATATTACCGCAGGTATTATAAAGCAGCCAACCGGGGTCTTTTTCTTATTTTCCAAATTATTTGATTTTTCCAAATATAGCAAACTAGTTTAAATCTAAAATTGCAGTCACCGTTTTACGGCCGTTATAACGGTAATTCATAAATGAAATAATTGCTCTATTTCTGATAAGGTAAACCGATCGGCTTCATTAATTCTTTTCATTAATTTCAGATATCTTTTAGTTGGTTTACCATTGTAAAACTTCTTGAAGTGCTTACTGTAAAGTAATTCATAGTTTTTTTCACTATCGAAATAACTACCATAGACCTTTTCTATTTGTCGCCATGTCTTGCTCTTGGTTTGACTTTCGTACATACAACCCCTAAAGGCTTGACGATGTAAAAAGTAACCGGAAACCGAATACAGTTTACGACAACGCTTGTTGGTTTCAGGACATAGAAAATACCAAATAACGCCTTTCCCCAGGTTGGAAGGAATAGAAACTAAGTTCACCTTATAATTTCGCGGCTCTTCCCTAAATTTATAGTCCAACTCGATATAAGGTTGATTACTGTAGGTATTTACTTTTATCGAAATACTACCAGTTGAGGTTCCGTTTCTACTCCAAGTTATTGTTCCAGTTCTTACTTGGCCGGATTTGAGGTATTCCCATTGCTTTAACTTGGAAATGTTTAATTGTAATACTTCGTCGAATAGAGTAGGGAAGGTGTGATTTTTTGGCATGGCATAAGTTTTTTGAAACCTAAATAATTAGAGAACCTAGAAAAAGGATGTTACTTATTGACACTATAATTGAATTGTAAAAAGGTAATCATCGCAATAGCGCCTTAAATTTCTCAACTGTTATTTCTTTTATTTTCGCGTGATAGTTTTTAGTTGAGGAATCAACATACTTATTGTAAGCTAATCGTTGCCGATATCGTTCTTGCTTTGTAAGAGAAGTCCAATACTTCCCATCTTTCCATTGATATAGTTTTTTAGTCATCGTAAAACTGTTTTCAGGAGATTCAAATAGTAAACAGTTTTGCCATTCCTCCAGAACCATATCTTTTAATCGTTGATATTTGTTTAAATCTAAAAGATCGGAAAGGCATTTAATACCTATTTTGTTGATCCTAGCCATTCTTGTGAATTTAAGTTCAATTCTCATATTAGGACTGTTCAAACCATATTGAAGGCCTTTATCATAGACCTTCACAATGTATTGTGAATGCTCAGCTTGTTTGATATAACCTCCAATCCTTGAAACATCTTTGAAAGAAGTGTTTTTATGGCATAAAAGCGAGTCTAATACATCTTTACTTGCTTTTGGAGGTCTAATATTCACCCCGGTCTCAAAGTTGCTAATAATGGCTTTATCTAAATTAATATGGAAAGTATTAGCAAGCTTTCTTAAGACTTGTTGTATCATAGAAAAAGTGAAGTCATTGTAATTATGTTTTCCTTCATTAAAAAATTTATGAATACTGCCTTGAATCCTAAGTAGTCCGTTATCAAACAAAATAAAATCGATCCCCTTATAATGGGCTTTTTTCCTGGGGATCGATTCAGCTGTTTTGCAATAATAAGAACCAACAAAGTTTAATAATGGGTGCTCTTCAATATAAGTTACATCGCAACCCCAAATGTTCATCTTAATAAAATCGACCACAACTTTAAAAAAGAGAAAGTTGATCTGATAATTCTGAGAATTCAGGATTTGTGGTAATATACCAGGCTTTGAATCCTGTCTTTTCGCAATAATCCTTTTTAATCTCCCAAAGACGTCCAGAACATTCTAAATCTCGTTTATACCTACAGATATTCTTTTGTGGTACTCCGGTAGCTTCAGATACCATTGAAGCTGTTGCAATATGATCCTGTAAATATTGAAATATGGTTATCAGTTGGGTATTAAAGTCCGTATCTTCACCCTGTCTTTTATGTAAAGGGTTGTTGCTAGTGTTTTCCATTACTTCAACCCTTTTTTATTGTTGGACAAATATGTTTCTGCCTGTTGCTCAATTTCAGAGTTTGACATCTTACGCCCCTCTTTCAGATACTCCATGAGTTCAGTACTGGAAAAGTAAAGTCGTTTGCTTCGCTTCATTACAGGTAATTCACCCTTACTTACTTTGCTGTAAATAGTGGGTACTGTAAGATTTAAAAAATGTGCTGCATCCTGAACGGTTAGGAGTTGTTCAGAATTTTTAATTGGTGCAGACTCTTTTGGTAAGTGTTTTAGGTCAAGTATCAAATTTTCAATACTACTTAACCTTGCTTCAATTACTTCAAATGGATTGTTCATTTTGTAACAGTTTTAATATTTAACTGTCACAAATATTTAACGGGTAGAGAGCAGGTAACCGGTTATAACCAGTTACAACATTTATTGATATTCAGCATCTTGTATTCTTTTAAGAATGGAAATTTCGTCTTTTACTCTATTTTGTTTGTCTATAGGCAATTCTTCAACTACGCTTTGCAGTAGTTCGATTTTATTTTTTAATCTTTTTGGCGTGCATGGTTGAGGTTTACCTTTTCTATTTGCTGCACTTAAATAGAATGAATAGTGTTGAAAAAGTTTTTCACCTGAATTATGCCCATATTCTTTGGCAATTTTATTTCCGTTTTCTCGGGTAATTTGTATTTCCGAATAAACATACTTCAAGGCAATTTGACGAATGGTAAGGTTAGGTTTTTGCTTGTCATTTTTTTGAGGTTGCAAAGTTTTACTTTGGTTTCTTGCTTTCTTAAAGGCTGTAAGAATAGCTTTTTTTATGTACAATAATTGCTGATAACCCAAATTGTAAGCAATACGACCATTTGTTAAGGAATGTAAGTGTACAGTAAAAGTCTGGCTACCTATTCCATCCGGTCTTACATCTTTGAGTTCTTTTTGAAAAGATTCAATAGCATGTTCCCTTGTTTTTCCTTCAGGATGGTCATAAGGCTTTTTAGGGTTTTTAACTTCATTCAACAAAAAATATAATTCGCTTTTACGCTCAAATATTTTGTCTTGTAAGTATTTTTCCCAAACCTCAACTACTTTTAAGCAACCGCTAAAAAACTCGTCTGCTTCATAGAAGTGTTCTACTTCAGCTTTTTTAAATACTCTATAAAAATATTTCTCTAAGAACTCCCTGTTATTATCCTTGAAATAACCTTGTAAAACAATATCTAAATAATTCATTTCTTTTTCTTGTGCATTAGAATTTGCAGAATAGTTTTTCAAATTTGTTTTTTTATTTATTTGGAGTTTATCAATTTTTAGTTCATTCAAATAATCATTGATAACATTATTAGCATACATTGTAAGCTCTCGATATTTTCTTTTTGCAATATCACGTTCAATTTTATTGTCAAGCATAAAATCAATTCTTTCTTGCCCCATTTTCTGATTCTCAATGAAGTCCTCTAAAATTAGTTTTGATAATAGACTGTTTTCCAGCTTCGGCAATAAGTTTAGAATATTCTTAGCAAAGGCTTCAGCATATTCTTTGGTTTCAGCATCTTTATTCCGGATAACATACAGATTAAAGTCTTGAATTATATCCTGAATTCTTTCTTGTTTTATCTTTTGAATAATTGCTGTCTTCTCAATTGAATGCTTTTTGAATTTATCGGGAACTTCTTCTTTAGCCGATAGATCGTAAAATTTATTTCGAATATCTTGTATGGAAATTTCAAAATCTGTTTGGGTTATAAACCCTGCCATTCCAGTTTGATTTACAGGGATTCTTTTACTTGCTTCTCGACGACCTGCTTCTAATTCTTCCTTGGTATAATAACTACTGATAAAAAGATCCAAATCTGGTTCAGGTTTAGTATCTAAATACTCTTCAAATAATAATTTCCTTAGCTGTTTATTTTTTTGGAATAAGTGAAGAAAGGGAACTATAAAAACTCTTCTACGGTTTAAGTCTTTTAAAAATTGCCTTTTAATTTTCATTTGTCATTAATGCTTAAATGGATTACATATCCAGTTTAATTTTATTGGCTGCCTTTCGTTTTGCTTCATCAACTATTTTGGCATAAACTTGCGTTGTTTTGAGGTCTTTATGTCCTAACATCTTTGATACTGTGTAAATATCAGTACCATTAAATAGTTGTAAGGTGGCAAACGTATGTCTGAAACAATGAAAGGTAATATCCTTAGTTATTCCTGCTGCTCCGATCCATTGAAATAAGTGTTTGTTGTGATATGCGGAATATTTTAGCCCCTCAAATACTGATTTATCTTGTGGCATTTCTTTGGGGTTTTCTTCACCCTCAGTAAAGCCGTAAGCCTGTTCGGAGATTGGTAATACTTCAACGCCTTTCGTTTTCTTTTGGCTAAAGTTCAGAAAATAGCCTTGTCCTTTGATGTGCTCTAGTTCGCTCCAGGTCATTTTTTGAATATCTGAAAACCTCAACCCTGTTAAAGCAGAAAACAAGGCAGCACGTTTTAACAAAGGGTTGTTACAATCCGTTTTAACGAGCTTATTTAGCTCATCAATGGTTAAATACTCACGTCTTGTTTCAGTTGCTTTAATAGGCTTTATCCTGGAGTTTAAATCATCTTGTAGGATACCGTCTTTAAACGCTTGTTTTAAAGTGGCTTTAACTTTATTGAAATAAGAAACCGCTGAATTTTGAGAAAGTTTAGTTTTAGTGCTTCTATTGCTTTTAGTATTCAGTAAATATTCTTTTAAATCCTCTAAAAATTTCTGGTTGAGGTCGGCAAATCTCAAACTACCATTTGTATAGGCTTCAAGGTAATTTAGTGCGGAAACCCAGTTATCGTAATTTGTACCTTTCCGTTTATCTGCAAGTTTTCTGAAATATTCCACAAAACATTGTTCGCCTAAATCTTTTATTCTTAATTGTTCCTTTTCATACTGGCTGTAAATTTCTGGCTTGTTCAGAAAGTTTTCACGCTTTTGGCGTATGCTTTCACCTATTTTCAAAGTTTCAGCATTATGCTTCTTGTCAATTGGAGTTTTAGGCTTTCCAAAAATGTAAAGTCCTAAAAATTCCCTACGTGTATCTTTTCCGGTTTCAGGGTGGGGAATAGGTGGGTAAAAATCAAGATACAGGCTTTTACGACCTTTACTAATGTCTTTCTGTCTTAAACTTACTTTTGTGGCCATAGTCTTTTATGCATTGTGAAAATAGTGAAAACGTTTACGGATAAAAAATCTATTTATTAATCAAATATTCTATCAATTTCAGATCGCTTTATTCTTGTCATTCTTTGCCCTAAGTTTACAGCTGAAATAGTTCCATTTTCAATGTAATTATAAACCGAACGTACCGAACAGTTTAATAACTCTGATACTTCACGAACAGTTAAAAATTCTTTGGCTTTAAGTTGCTCAATAGGTTGCTTCTTTTTTTTCCTTGTTTCACTAATTGATTTCTCAACTTTTTCAGATCGCTTTTTTGCCTTGTAAGCTCTTTGATTGCACTTATGGGAACAGTATTTAGTTACCGTCGTTCTGGCTGTAAATTCTTTTTTACAATATTGGCAAATTCGTTGAACCTCAATTTTACTACTCATTATGTAACTTTAATTATTCTTAAGGGTATTTAAGTGCAATTAAGTGTAAATTAAAAAGGGTTATATCCTAAATTTATGTACCTCAACTGCATAAGGTACAATGAAGGTACAAATTTGTACCTAATAAACACATATTAACTCAAAGTAAACATTAACTTGGTTGCATTAAAAAAGCCCTATGAAAAAGGCTTTATAATCGTTTTTAATATGTTTTCTGATTACCTGTTTTGTGATAGTTACTTTCCAATACAGAAGTTGGCGAATATATTTCCTAGGAGATCGTCGTTAGTAATCTGCCCTGTGATTTCTCCAAAATGATATAATGCCTGTCGAATATCTATCGCAAGGAGATCTCCACTTAATTCATGATTCAGGCCTTCTTCTACCTTGTTCATTTCTTCCAGAGCCCGGAGCAATGCCGCGTAATGCCTGCTGTTAGTGACGATGGTGTCACTGTTTCTAAGAGCTCCCGTATTCACAAACTCCAACAGTTTTTCTTTTAATTCCTCAACACCTGTATTGGATTTTGCGGACAGCAGAAGGTACTGTGCCCGATTGTTCATCGCTGAAATCAGATCGAGTTCTTTTTTCAGTTTTGTGATCTCTTCTTCTGCGAGTCGGTCGATCTTATTGGAAATAATCAAAAGCGGTTTAAGCGGAAACTTATTTTTAATCTTTTCAATTTCTATACGCACCTGCCTGAGTCTTTCGGTATTTACCGCAATTTGAGAGGAATCTACCAGATATACTACCACCTGCGCCTGGCTGATCTTTTCAAAGGTCTTTTTAATACCGATGCTTTCCACCACGTCTTTGGTATCACGGATCCCGGCAGTATCAATAAACCGGAATCCTACACCCCCAATGCTCATTTCATCTTCTATGGTGTCCCTTGTGGTTCCCGCGATATCTGAAACGATGGCGCGTTCTTCGTTCAATAAGGCATTTAAAAGAGTCGATTTCCCCACATTTGGTTCGCCAACAATGGCCACAGGAATTCCGTTTTTAAGTACGTTACCGGTCGCAAAGGAATCGATCAGTCTCTTAAGCACGGTCTGAATTTTAGAAACCAGTTCCCGAAATTGATCCCGATTGGCAAATTCCACGTCTTCTTCAGCAAAGTCGAGTTCCAGCTCAATAAGCGAAGCGAAATTCAGCAATTCTTCGCGTAGTTTTTGAATTTCGTTGGAAAATCCTCCACGCATTTGCTGCATGGCCATCTGGTGAGACGCAGCATTTTCCGAATTGATCAGGTCTGCAACAGCTTCAGCCTGGCTGAGGTCCATTTTACCATTCAGGAATGCCCGCAGGGTAAATTCTCCTGCTTCCGCAGAGCGGCAGCCTTTCCGAATCAATAATTGAATGATCTCCTGCTGAATATAAGGACTTCCGTGACAGGAAATTTCTACTGTTTCCTCACCAGTATACGATCTTGGGGCACGAAATACAGAAACCAAGACTTCGTCAAGTGTTCGTTCACCATTCATGATATTTCCCAGGTGGATCGTATGCGAAGCCTGATCTTCGAGGGGCTTTTTACTTTTAGCCACAAAAAGCGGTGCGATGATCTTAATAGCTTCTGGTCCAGAAACCCTGATTACGGAAATGGCCCCGGCTCCCGCAGGAGTAGCAAGGGCTACGATGGTGTCATTCAGCTTCATGCCGCAAATTTAGTAAACTCTGCAGGTGTAACAATAAGAAAGTTTTGTCGTCTATTAAATACACGCTTATCAAAAACCATCAAAAACATCAATCATGAGAGAAGACAAACAATTGCTCGTCATCACCCATTTAAGTCAGTTATTAGATCTTATTACCGGGATTGGCGGCTTCATCGTTCCGCTTGTGTTATGGCTTACGCAACGGGATAAGGTTGCGGGAATGGACCTGCACGGTAAGGCGATTATGAATTTCCAGATCAGCCTTTTTATCTATTCCATTTTGTGTGTTCCGCTGATCATTTTCCTTGGTTTAGGAATTATCCTGCTAATCATCATTGGGATCATTGCACTGGTTTTTCCAATTCTAAATGCGATCAAGGCCAGTAACGGCGAGATGCCGTATTATCCTCTCAGTATCGAGATCATCAAGTAATACTCATAGAAAAAGCCCGATGCAGTTAGCGATCGGGCTTTTTCGTACTATCAAATATGAATCTTAGTTATTCAGCATCACCGGCATTACGAGCATGGTGATTTTCTCACCCGGGTCAAGGCCATCAACCGGAGTTAGAATTCCGGCCCTGTTCGGCAAACTCATTTCCAGCATTACTTCATCAGCTGCAAGGTTTCCAAGCATTTCTACAAGGAACCTGGAATTGAAACCAATTTGCATATCGTCTCCCTGGTAAGAACAGGTTAAACGCTCTTCTGCTTTATTGCTGTAATCCACATCTTCTGCGGAAATATTCAGTTCGGCACCGGCGATTTTCAATCTCACCTGGTGGGTTGTTTTATTAGAGAAAATAGAAACCCTTCTAACAGAACTCAGGAACTGGTTTCTTTCGATCGTCAGTTTGTTTGGGTTCTCTTTTGGAATGACGGCTTCATAGTTTGGATATTTCCCGTCGATCAGTCTACAGATCAAGGTCGTATCGTCAAATGTGAATTTCGCATTCGAATCGTTGTACTCGATCAACACATCGCTTTCACTGCCGGCAAGGATACCTTTTAAAAGGTTCAATGGCTTTTTAGGCATGATGAATTCTGCAGGGGCATTTGCCTGCACATCTTCCCGAGAATATTTTACCAGTTTATGGGCATCAGTCGCAACAAAGGTGAGCCCGTCTTCTTTAAATTGGAAGAACACTCCGCTCATCACCGGTCTCAGATCATCATTTCCGGAAGCGAAAATGGTTTTCGAGATCGCTGTTGCAAGCACATCACCTTCAACAACCGTGCTGTTTGGATCGTCCAGCTCAACCGGGTTCGGAAATTCCTCTCCATCAGCATAAGCTAGCGCATATTTACCATGGTTCGAGCTTAGTTCAATGGTGTGATTATCTTCCGCAACGAACGTAAGCGGCTGCTCCGGAAAAGTCTTCAGCGTGTCCAGCAACAGCTTTGCGGGAACAGCAATTTTTCCTTCAGAATCTGACTCTACCTGGAGTTTCGCGCTCATAGTCGTTTCCAGATCAGAAGCAGAAACAGTTAGTTCGTCATTCTTGAGGTCAAACAGGAAATTATCTAAAATCGGTAAGGTATTACTGTTGTTGATTACCCCTCCAAGTATTTGTAGTTGTTTCAGCAAATAATTGCTGGATACAATAAATTTCATCGGCTATTGTTGATTAATTTTGAATCCTTTACAAATATATTTGAATAAAGCCGAAATGGAAGGCGAGCGCAGGAGTTTTTATTAACAGAATCTGAAATGGCTTTTAAATCAAATAACTGAAATACAGTAGTTTAAAAATTAAAATACCAGCCAGATTGTTAATATGTGCGCTTAGGTGCCAGATTGGGTTTTCGATCGAAATCACTTTATATATTTCCGGCGGCGGTAGTAATGAAAGCCTAAACCGAAAAGCGCGAGGATGACCAGCGGAGCTGCGAGGTTGATGAGCTGCCAGGTCGTTCTTTCGGCTTCCAGCTTCTCGCTGTCCAGGAATGCAATTCGAACTTCTTTTGACCGAATATCGATAAGCCCATTGTCGTCCAACATATAATTCACGGCATTCAGGAGAAATTCCTTATTTCCGTAACTGTTTCCGGTAAATCGATCAAAGCCTAACTCTACCGGGCGACCCCGCTGCAGGTCATTTTTGATCACGTCCCCATCAGAGATCACCAGCATCTTGGTATCGCTGCTTTGATCCTTCACATCGTCCAGTTCAAAAGGCTTGATCCGGTTCTTGTATACTGATGGAAACTGGCCTTCCAGCAGCACGGCAAGATTTTGCTCTCCACTATTGAATGCTGTAAGATCGGGTTTTTCATTTACCAGGTCGAGGCTGATCTGTAGCGGCGTTCCCTGTACTTCAGTTCTTGGAGAGCTGGTAAGCAGAACGGTTTTGTGAATGCCGTTTTTCAAGGTGTCGATCGGGTTGGCATACTCAAATTTTACAGCTTCCAGGTTATTGATGATCGGGTGTTGATTAGGAGAAGTGGTTAACGGACTATAAAACCAGGGATACGGGTTAAATCGTGTCTCACTTCCCTCTCCGCTGGCTAAAATTATCGGCGCAGAATAAAGGTCTTTTACCAGTTCCGGGTTGATCCTAATACCATAAGAAAAGAAGTAATCACCCAGGTTCAGGTCCTTCGGGATTGCGATCGCCGTCCCGGAAGCGTTCATGAGACTGTCACTTTCCATATTGGTCATTTCTGCCAGCCAGATCATTTTTCCGCCATGCATCAGGTACTGGTCAAGTACCAATTTTTCTTTTTCAGAATAGGCCTGCGTCGGTTTTGGCTCGATCACCAGGTCGTATTGCTCCAATTCTTTTAAAGTTCGTTGTGGAACCTTAGCTACGGAATCCAGCGTAAATGGCGCCGTGTAATAATACTGCTGAAGCGTTTTGACGAAGTCGGCGATATTGGCATCTGGCAGTTCCCCATTTCCGCGCATGATGGCGATCTTTTTTTTGCGTGGATAAACCAGTTTACTGATCCCGTCTGCCAGAACATATTCCAGTTGCTGCACCGAAGCGGTAACGCGTTCTTCATCAGTGGAACCAATCTGGTTCTTCATCAAAGGAATGGTAACCGTTTTTTGGCCATAATTGGCAATTGCCCAGGGAAAGACGATACTTTCACTGTTTTTGCCATTTTCACGCACGTTTACCCGGGCGGGTGTCATCCCCATTTGCATAAATTCCTGGGCCACAATATTGGCGTCCTGGCCATTTTCCAAAGGATCTACAAAATTGAATACTATGTTCCGGTTATGAGCAGCGAATTCTTCCAGCATCTGGCGGGTTTCACTTTGCAGCCGGCGGAATTCTGATGGAAAAGAACCTTGCAGGAACACATCAAAAATGATCGGGGAGTCTACGTCTTCCAGAATTCGTTCCGAAGCGGGAGAAAGGCTGTACCGCTGATCTTCTGTAAGATCCAGGCGTGTATAGAATTTACCGGAAATCCAGTTGAGGGCGATCAGTGCCACCAGTAGAATGATCAGGGATCTGGAACTTTTGGTGCTCATCATCTTCGGATTTTATTTCTGGAAATATTCTGTTCCGTTAGTTTCAAAAAAAGAAGAATGACACTCAGAAAATAGATAACATCGCGGGTATCGATCACGCCGCGGCTGATGCTTTCGTAATGAAAATTAATTCCGAAGTATTCCAGGATATAAGATTTTTCCCCGGTAATACCGGTTTCGCTCAAGGCTTCAAAAGCATAAAAACTCACAAAGCATAACAATACGGCGAGCAGGAAAGCCACGATCTGGTTCGATGTGAAACTGGAACTGAAAATACCAATGGCGCAGTAACATCCGGCAAGGAACAACAATCCCAGGTAAGATCCCAAAGTAGCTCCCAGGTCGAAATTGCCCACTGGCCTGCCCAGAAGGCTGATCGTATAAAGATAGATCAATGTGGGAATGATGGCCAGGGCTACCAAAGCGAGGCTGGCGAGGTATTTCCCGAAGACCAGTTTCGAAAGGCTAATTGGTTTTGTAAGCAGCAATTCCAGCGTGCCCATGCGGCGTTCATCGGCAAATAACCGCATGCAGATGGCCGGGATCAGAAAAATGAAGATCCACGGAGCCAGTTGGAATAAAGGATCCAGGCTGGCAAATCCGGAATCCAAAATATTGTATCCGCCGCTGAAGACGAACAGGAACAGCCCGGTGATCAAAAGGAACAGGCCAATGACCAGGTAACCCGTCAGTGAACTGAAAAATGATCGTATTTCCTTCTGAAAAATTGCTAACATGCTGTTATTTTAGTCGAGGCTCACCAGTTTATCCACGCTCCAGGCTTCCGGTTTGGTATTGAACAGAATTTTGGTTTTGGCCCAAACGCTTTTAAATAATGCTGAATTTCTGTAGTTTTCCAGTGACTGCTCGTCTTTCCAGTAACTATACGTGAAAAACTGTTCCGTATTGTGTTTGTCGCGATAGAGTTCCAGGAACGCGCAACCTTCAAAACCTCGAATTTTCTCTTTATTTTCTTCAAAATTGGAAAGAAACTCCGGTATTTTTTCAGGATGGAATCCCATTTTAACGATACGTACAAACATTATTCGAAATTTATGGTTACAGTGTCCAGGTAATCCAGCCCGAAGAGGGTAGAAGCCCCGCCAACCGTTTTTAAATTGCTTTTATAAATCGCCAGTTCAATATAACCGGCTGAATTAAAAACTGCCAGTTTCTTGCCGTCTTCTTCCCGCCTTTTATCTTTCTCAACCTCAAAATTGATCGCGTGACTGTATGCTTCATGGATTTCAGAAAAGCTAACGTTCCTGGCGCGAATCGTAAAGTCACGGCCTTTACGAACATTTTCAAAGAATTTCCTGGAAATATTCGTGATCACATTTCCGTAATTATCAATATAGATCACATGTCCCAGGATTTGCTTTTTGTCTGAATTGACCGTGGGCTCGTACTGCTTCAGGTACTTGATCTCGGTAACGGTTTTCCCGATCACTTCCAGGGTTCCGCCGCGGGCCAGGTGACAGGCCACTTTAACGAAAACATCCAAAACGGGAAAATTGGTTTCGATCTTATCATGAATGTTGATTTCCACGATCTTTTCGGGATTGATTTCAGAAGCTAGCAGGGATAAAATCCCGTTATTGGCACAGATGAAATAATGATCGTCCAGTTTCACCGCCAGGTGCTTATTTTCGGGCGTTAGTTCTGAATCGATCCCGATAATGTGAATGCTGCCCTTCGGAAAACTGCGATATGCATTTTTGATCGTGTAAGCGGCTTCACTGATATGAAACGGAGTGATGGAATGCGAAATATCAACAATTCTAACCTGATCGAGCTCACTGTAGATTGCTCCCTTAACCGCGCCAGCGAAATAATCTTTTTCCCCGAAATCGGTCGTTAAGGTGATGATTGCCATAGGCGATTGTTAATATTTTTTTAATCTGAAACTGGTTATTTTCCTTAAGTTTGTATGGAAGGCGAATATAAATCTATTTTTATTGATTCGCTTTCGGCTAAAGGCTAAAAATAACTGTAAAATTTGGTTTCAAAATTAGGATTTTGAATCACGAAGGACAAATAAAAAGACCCGCAAATTAACTGAAATGCTTCAACTAAAATCAAATAGCTTTTGAACGAACTTCTCATAGAACTTTCAGAAATCAGCCCACGCGAATTCTTCGGGCAACAAAATGAACACATTGAACTTTTAAAGAAATATTTTCCCAAACTCAAAATTGTTGCCCGCGGCAGTAAGATCAGGGTTTTTGGTGATGAAGAAATGCTGGAGGAATTTGACCGGCGTTTTACCATGCTCATGGACCATTTCGGGAAATATAACAAGCTCGATGAAAACACGATAGAAAGGGTGCTTACCAGTGACAGTGAGGAAGATTACCAGACTTCGGCAGAAAGTGGTGAAACGCTCGTGCATGGTGTGAGCGGAAAAGCCATTAAGGCCCAAACCGCCAACCAGCGCAAGATGGTGGAACTTTCCAAAAAGAATGATCTGGTTTTCGCCATTGGACCTGCCGGTACCGGGAAAACCTATACGGGTGTGGCCCTGGCAGTAAAAGCTTTGAAAGAGAAGCAGGTTAAAAGGATCATTTTAACCAGACCAGCAGTGGAAGCGGGCGAAAACCTCGGTTTTTTACCCGGTGACCTGAAGGAAAAACTGGATCCATACATGCAGCCGCTTTACGATGGGCTTCGTGATATGATCCCTGCCGAAAAACTCGAAACTTTCATTGAAAAAGGCGTCATCCAAATTGCTCCTTTAGCATTCATGAGGGGGCGAACACTGGATAACGCTTTCGTGATCCTTGATGAAGCCCAGAACACTACCCATGCCCAAATGAAAATGTTCCTCACCAGAATGGGGAAGAACGCGAAGTTCATCATTACCGGGGATCCTGGCCAGATTGACCTTCCAAGACGTGTTATCTCGGGACTTAAGGAAGCACTTCTTATTCTGAAAGACGTAAAGGGCGTTGGCATGGTCTACCTGGATGATAAAGATGTGATTCGCCACAGGTTGGTTAAAAAGATCATCGCCGCTTATAAAACTATTGAACACAACGAATAAATCTTAAAAGGAATTCTTCCTGATGAGCAATACAATCACCAAAACAAATTTTAATTTTCCCGGACAGGTTTCGGTTTATAAAGGTAAGGTTAGGGACGTGTATTCCCTGAATGACGACAGGCTGGTCATGATAGCCAGTGACCGACTTTCTGCCTTTGACGTGGTCATGCCGAAAGGGATTCCCTATAAAGGGCAAATTCTGAACCAGATCGCTACAAAAATGATGGAGCAGACCAGCGACATCGTTCCGAACTGGCTGGAGGCGACTCCAGATCCCAATGTGGCCATTGGTAAAAAATGCGAGCCCTTTAAAGTGGAAATGGTGATTCGCGGATACCTTTCCGGTCACGCGGCCCGCGAATACAAAGCTGGAAAACGAATGCTTTGCGGGGTGGAAATGCCCGAAGGAATGAAGGAAAATGATCGCTTTCCAGAACCTATTATCACACCTGCCACAAAAGCCGAGCACGGTGATCATGATGAAGATATTTCAAGAGAAGATATTCTGAAAAGAGGTATTGTTTCCGAAGCTGATTATACCAAAATGGAAAAATATACCCGAGAGCTCTTCCAGAGAGGAACTGAAATTGCCGCTAAACAGAATCTCATTTTGGTTGATACCAAATATGAATTCGGAAAAACCGCTGAAGGTGAAATCGTCTTAATAGATGAAATTCACACACCCGATTCCTCCCGCTATTTTTATGCAACGGGATATTCCGAAAGACAGGAAAAAGGAGAAGCACAAAAACAGCTTTCGAAAGAATTCGTTCGCCAGTGGCTTATCTCGCACGGGTTCCAGGGTCTAGAAGGCCAAAAAATCCCGGAAATGACTGATGAATATATCGAAAGTGTTTCCGAAAGGTATATTGAACTCTACGAGAACATTACCGGGGAAAAATTTAAAAAGGCAGATGTTTCCAATATTGAAGAACGCATCCGTAAAAATGTGAATTCCTACCTGGAGAAGCCTTAATTTTATCAGGTTAATTGCTTTGAGTGAACTATTCTATTAAATTCTGATAAATTTCAGGTTTTTATTGGAGTTTATTTTTTGGATTGCTCCCGATTTAATAATTTTAGAAAAGACCGGTTTTACCGGTTTTTTCATTTATACAATTCAATTTACACACCTAACATGAGTAATTACCATATTAAAAACCTGGAGGAATATTTTCAGGTTTATCGCAAATCTGTACGAGAACCGGAAAACTTCTGGCAGGAGATCGCTGAAGAACACTTCGTTTGGAGACAAAAATGGGATAAAGTGCTGGATTGGGATTTTTCGAAGCCTGAAGTGAAGTGGTTCGAAAATGCCAAACTTAATATTACCGAGAACTGTATTGATCGCCATCTGTTAACAAAAGGAGATCGTCCTGCGATCATCTGGGAACCGAACGACAATCAAGAAGAAGCACTGAAGATCACGTATAAAGAATTGCATAAAAAAGTGAACCAGTTTGCCAATGTTCTCAAAGATCATGGTATTCAGAAGGGGGACCGGGTTTGTATTTACCTGCCCATGATCCCGGAACTTGCCTATGCGGTTCTTGCATGCGCCCGGATTGGAGCGATACATTCGGTTGTTTTTGCTGGGTTTTCAGCCTCAGCTTTGGCCACACGAACCTTAGATGCTGATTGTAAGATGATGATCACGGCAGATGGAAGTTATCGTGGGGATAAGACCATAGATTTGAAAGGAATTGTGGATAAAGCACTGGACCAATGTCCGGATGTGGAAACTGTCCTGGTCGTTAAAAGAATTGAGTCTGAAATTTCCATGAAAGAAGGCAGAGATCACTGGTTGCAACCGTTGATGGAGGCAGCTTCGGATGAATGCGAACCGGAAATCATGGATGCCGAAGACCCGTTATTTATTCTTTATACTTCAGGTTCTACCGGCAAACCGAAGGGAATGCTGCATACTACCGGAGGTTATATGGTCTACACCGCCTATACGTTTAAGAATATCTTCAACTATCAGAATAATGATGTGTACTGGTGTACTGCGGATATTGGCTGGATAACCGGTCATTCTTATATAGTTTACGGCCCGCTTGCAAATGGAGCCACCACCCTTATGTTTGAAGGGGTACCTTCCTATCCGGATTATGGTCGATTCTGGGAAGTGGTTGAAAAACATCAGGTGAATCAGTTTTATACCGCTCCTACCGCCATTCGAGCACTAGCAAAGAAAAACCTGGATTTCGTGGAAAAATACGATCTTTCTTCCCTGAAAGTCCTGGGAACCGTGGGAGAACCGATCAATGAAGAGGCCTGGCACTGGTACGATAATAATATAGGCAAAAGTAAAAGCCCCATTGTTGATACCTGGTGGCAAACCGAAACCGGAGGCATCATGATTTCACCTATTCCATTTGCCACTCCAACGAAACCAACTTTCGCAACTCTACCATTTCCGGGTATTCAACCGGCGCTGATGGATGAAGAAGGGAAAGAAATAAAAGGAAACCAGGTTGATGGGCGATTGTGTATCAAATATCCGTGGCCATCTATGGCGCGAACTGTGTGGCGTGATCATGACCGTTACCGAGATACCTATTTTTCGGCGTTTGAGAATAAATATTTCACCGGTGACGGAGCACTTCGGGATGAAGTGGGATATTACAGGATTACCGGAAGGGTGGACGATGTGATCATTGTTTCAGGACATAACCTGGGTACCGCACCAATTGAAGATGCGATCAATGAGCATCCGGCTGTGGCAGAATCAGCTATCGTAGGATTCCCGCACGATGTGAAAGGGAATGCCTTGTACGGTTTTGTGATCTTGAAGGAAGCGGGAGAATCCAGGAACCAGGATAACCTTCGCAAGGAGATCAACCAGCAGATCGCTGATAAAGTGGGACCAATTGCCAAACCAGATAAAATTCAGTTTGTAGAAGGACTTCCAAAAACCAGGAGCGGAAAGATCATGCGAAGAATTCTTCGGAAGATCGCTTCGAAAGACACTTCAGATCTTGGAGATACTTCTACTTTGCTGAACCCTGAAGTGGTGGAAAGTATAATTGAAGGAACACTTTAACGGTTTGGAATAATAATTGTGTTAACCTTTTTAACTTTTAGGACTGTTCTATATATTAACAGAAATAACAGTTCCCTTAATTAATTTATAATCACCTAAACTGTATGAAAAAAATTGCACTTTTAATTTTGCTTTTCGTTGGAGGCGGCCTTATGGCTCAAAATACTGTAGCATTTGCCAGCGCTCGCGGAATGAGAATTTTTACTAAAGAAAAGGAACCTGATACCTTTACTGGAACTCCTTATTTTGAAAAAGATTTTGTTCTTGGAACTATTCATGACGAACAGGGGCGTTCTCAACCGGCTTTCCTGAGATATAACGCAGTGGAAGATGTCGTGGTCGTGAAATTGGATAAGCTTGAAAAAGATTCTTATATGCTGCCAAAGCTTTCAAAGATCAGTTATGAACTACCAGGATATACGTATTATATTGATCAGATTGATACGGAAGATGGGATTAAAGAATCTTATTTTGCCAGCTATTTTAAAGGAAATAAATCTCAGTTTATCGGTATTCCAAAGGTGGATATCATAAATCCTCAGAAAGCTGCAACTGGGTACGAAAAAGATAAACCTGCCCATATTGATGTGGAGATGGAATATTACATTTCTATAGACGGTGGAAAATTTAAGGAAACCAGGTTGAAAGAGAAAGACCTGGAAGATTTCTTTAAATCTGATAAAATGGAGGAATATTTTGATGAGCACAAGATTAAAGATGAAAAAGATGTAGTGGAAATGTTGAAATTCTACGAATCGTAAGGATCTTCTTGAACTAAACCTTAAAAGCCTCCTTAATGGAGGCTTTTTTAATATTTCAGTTTTACCAGCTTGTCCAGGCTCAATGAATCTTTATTACCAATTCTACCTAATAATTTGAGAAAAACCAGCGCCGTTATGAACGCATCTCCGGTAGCGGTGTGACGATCAACCAGGTCTATATTGTAGGCTTCCGCGATTTCGTCCAGCGAATACACTTTATCGCGATCGATCAAATTGGTGATCAGCCTGTTTTTTTTATACATCATCCCGGTATCCAGCACTTTGTTCCGCAATTTTGGTAATCCCATTCTTTTCAGCGCACGATTGATCATTTTCACGTCAAAACCAGCATGATGCGCCACCAGTACCGAGCCATGAGAATAATCCAGAAATTGTTCAATGGCTTTTTCTTCTGAAATCTTTTCAAATTTTTCATTCTGAATGAGTCCGTGGATTTTAACTGATTCCGGATTGAAAAAATCCTGTTGCAAATACAGCTCCAGATTTTCAGAAATATCAATTTGTAAATTTTTGACGCTCACCGCGCCGATGCTCAAAATTCGATCTTCATTCGGGTCGAGTCCGGTTGTTTCGGTATCGAAGACTACAAACCTGGTTTCGCTGATTGCGGAAGGCATATTTTCCAGCGAAGCCGCATAATCCTTATAGAACTTCGGAAGGTTCTCGGGTAGTTTGTTGCTGGAAAACAGTTTTCTGATCATAGATAATACGTGGTTTCAAACCGAAGTTTGATGAGTTCTTGGATCTCCTTGATCGTTTTAAAACAACGTTTCAGTTTGATCTTATCTTCCTTGCTCAAAGTTTGCAGGTCTATATACCGGCCGCTGTCTTTATGCAAAAGCCCCTGTTTCGTTCGGAATTTGATCAGGGCTTTGGAGCTGTAGGCGCAGGCCAGGTAAATCTCCTTATTATTGGGTTCCAGTTGTGCTAGCTTTTCAAATCGTTCTGCGGTATTGCTGATATTCTTTACGCGATGCTCCAGGATCAGCAATCGGCCGGCATCAGTGAGCGGCATGATCCCCCGTTTTTTAATATCGAAAAAATCTTTGTTCTCTCCATCCTGTTCAACAAGGAATTGCCGGAAAAAGCCAAGAGGGGAAGGGTTTCTAAGTGCCTGTGCAGCGAGTCTGTTCAGAAAATTCCTGTTTCCCTTCAGAATATCAAAAACATGTTCCGAAATGGAGTTGGTCAGGGAAACATCACCATACGAAATATCAAAATCGAAGAAAATCTGGCACAGCAAAATTTCGTCATTCCCGGAAGTGGATACCCATTCAGAAAACTGTGATTTCCATTCGCTTTTAGTAAGGCAATATTTGGGATTTCTGGCCATCATTTCTGCCGGGCAGAATTCATAACCAATAATATTCAGTCTTTTGGTGACCTTGGTGGCCAGCTTCAGAAAATAAGCCCGTATTTCTTCCAGGTCTTCTTCAGCCACATCCTCAAAAACCAGGGCGTTATCCTGATCGGTGGTTAATAATTGCTCTTTTCTTCCCTGGCTTCCCAGCGACATCCAGGCAAAATTCACGGGTGGCGGGCCTTCCATTTTTTCCAAACAACGATCGATAACCCTCTTGATCGTGGCATCATTCAGCTCAAAGACAATTTTCGAAATGTGGGTTAACGGAATATTACTTCTTAAGTAGCCTTCCAGTAAAAACATGATCCGGTTCCTGATCTTTTTCAGCCTTTTCGTGCTATTAGCGCGCTTAATGGCTTTCATCAGGACAGCCGGGTTGTTTCCCTGCGATACCATAATATCGTGTTCCGAAACGATACCTTTCACCTTGGTATTGGGTGTGCCATCTTTGGTGATGCAAATATGGTTGATGTTGTGCTTCATCATCGTAAGCTGTGCCTGGGCCAAGGTAATGTCTTTGGAATAGCATATCACCGGGGAATGCATGATACTGCTCACATTTTCATCAATAGAAACCTTTCCTGTCACGACGCTTTGACGAAAATCCACATCGGTCACAATGCCAAGTGGCGCCTTTTCTTCGGAAACCACGATCACCGATCCTACCTTGCGTTTGGCCATCTTTTTGGCAGCTTTGCGGATGCTGGTTTCCGGTTTCACCGTCAGCATTTTTTTAATGATCGGCACCGGCTGAAATTCATATAGATCTTCTTTCTTGAAACTGATCTCGTCGTCCTCTTCCGTAAACAACTTCCCGCGATGCTCTGTGGCGTAAGGGTTGCGGGTGTTGGAGGCGAAACTTTCCATCAAAAAATTTCCCACCCTGGAATTGGAAATGGCAAGTGGTTTAAAAATTTTCAGCGGAATGGCGTAAATGACGCTTTCTTCGGAAGTGATCGCGTTGATCTGGTAATTTTCCTTGGCAAACAAAGGTCTCAATCCAAAAACATCTCCTTCATCACATTTGTCGATGGTTTCCGGTATTTGCTGTTCGTTGTATTTCTGAAGATCAACCGCACCTTTATTGACAATGTAAAAACAGTCATGAACCGCTTCACCTTTTTGAAAGATCAGTTTTCCTTTTTCAAAATACTGCACGCTGATCTCTCTGGAAACCTTTTCTAACTGATCTTTCTCCAGTAAAGAAAAAGGAGGGAAGGCATTGAGAAAATCAGCAATCCGTGAAGCAATAGTGTTGTAAGCCATACTCAAATTTAGAGAATCGGCTGCAATCGCTGGAAGTTTTGTTTATTTTTTCTCGTCGATTTCGATACGATAGTCCTGAATAAGTTTCAAAATAGCTTTTTCAGTTTCTGAAAGTTCCTGGTAAGTTGGCTCTTTATCGTCACGAACCTTTTTGAAATAGGGGCAGATTTCCCCGGTTTCATAGGTTTCAACAACTCTCGGGTGCACATAATAACTTCGGCATACGGCGCGAGTGTTTCCCAAACCTTCCGCAGCGGCATCAAAACCTTCCAAAATGTGCTTTTTTCTTTCTTTTTCATCTTCGGAATAGCCCAGCTCTCTTATCGTTTCAAAGAAAATTTTGGTGGCAGACCAGGTTCTGAAATCTTTGGCAGAGAACATATCTCCGCTGATCTCGTGAATATAATCATTGATCATTCCACTATCTATGGTCTGTTTCAGGTTATTCTCATCATAGAACTTGAATAATTCCCAACCTGGAATCTCTTCACACTGGTTGATGAGATCTACTAAAAGTTTATTTTCGACTGTAATCGAATGTTCCTTCCCTTTTTTCCCAATAAATTCGAATTTGATCCCGTTTTCAAATGTTTTTACGTGTTTGGTACGGAAAGTAGAAAGCCCGTAAGTTTTATTATTTCTGGCGTAATAATGATTGCCGATACGGATATGGGTTTCTTCCATCAGCCTGATGACTAGTGCCAGAACTTTCCTCTTCGGCATGCCTTTCAATTCCAGGTCTTCATTTACCTGCTTTCGGATCTTCGGAAGGTTTTTTCCGAAGGCTGCCATTTTAAAAAATTTGGTCTGATTCCGAATTTCTGACCATAACGGGTGATACATATATTGTTTTCGCTCCTTCTCATCGCGGCCAACTACCTGTAAATGCCCGTTTTCATAATGACAGATGCGAACATTTTTCCAGGCTGGTGGAATTACCAATGATTTGATGCGATCAATCACGCCGGAATCTGAAATTTTTTCCTCTTTATAGTAATAGGCAAAACCACGTCCAATTTTTTTCCGACTAATCGAAAGATGGTTTTCAGAAACATAGCGGAGATTGGCTAAGCGAACCGCTTCCTGCGGATCATTCATTATAGTCGTAACATCATCAGGGGAAAGGGTCATCGCATTTTTTTCTTAAAGATATAGCGAAACCCAGGCGACATTGCCTAAAGATTTGTGAAATATTATTCCGTAAAAAATAAAACTCCCTTAAAAATAAGGGAGTTGTAATAAAATTTTTAGAAATACCGATTATTCAAAATAACTGAAGGTATCACCATCTTTAATTTTCAGTAGTGATTCATAGATAAGGTTGATCACATTTTCAACATCAGCCTTGTGAACCATTTCAACCGTAGTGTGCATATAGCGAAGCGGTAGGGAGATCAAGGCAGATGGAACGCCACCGTTACTGTAGGCGAACGCGTCGGTATCAGTCCCTGTAAAACGAGAAGAAGCCATTCTTTGGAAAGGAATGTTCTTTTCTTCCGCAGCATTGATGATAAGCTCTCGTAGTTTATTCTGAACGGCAGGGGCGTAGGAAATTACCGGTCCGTCTCCAATTTTTGCCAATCCATTGGTCTTCTTTTCGATCATTGGTGTCGTGGTGTCGTGGGTCACATCTGTTACGATCGCCACATTGGGTTGGATTCGATGGGTAATCATCTCTGCCCCGCGTAGCCCAATCTCTTCCTGAACAGAATTGGTCACGTATAAACCGAATGGCAATTTCTGGTTGTTTTCCTTCAGAAGCTTGGCAACCTGCGCGATCATGAACCCTCCAATACGGTTATCTAGTGCGCGGCACACGAATTTGTCCTTATTAAGGATGAAGAACTCATCGGGGTAGGTAATCACACAACCTACGTGAACGCCTAATTTTTCTACTTCCTCTTTATTAGCGCATCCTACATCGATGCAGATATTGTCCATTTTTGGAGATTGTTCTTTCTCCTTATTACGAGTATGAATGGCAGGCCAGCCAAAAACACCTTTTACAATACCGTTCTTGGTGTGGATGTTCACGCGTTTGGAGGCAGCGATCTGGTGATCACTTCCACCGTTGCGCACAACATAAATCAGTCCGTCATCCGTTATATAATTCACATACCATGAAATTTCGTCAGCATGCCCTTCGATAACCACTTTGAATTTTGCTTCGGGATTGATTACTCCAACAGCCGTTCCGTAGGTATCGGTAATAAATTCGTCTACATACGGTTTAAGGTAATCCATCCAGAGTTTTTGTCCTTCCCACTCATAGCCGGTTGGTGCGGCATTGTTCAGGTAGTTTTCCAGGAATTCCAGCGATTTCTCGTCCAGTATTTTAGATTGTTTCATAATTCATAATTTTTAGCGAAATTAAGAAGTTTTGGACGGAAGGCAACGCCTGAATTAGTAATTTTGGAATGATTTTAGCGAAACTGAAACTAAAATTGTAGATCAACTTTGAAGTTTTCAAACACCTTTCTAAGTATATGCATGCTGTTCGCCATTGGCGTTTCGGCACAGGAAAAACAGGATTCGGAACAGGAAACCGATTCCCTGGAGAAAACCTATATGATTATTGATGGGGATTCGGTGCCCCGGGAAATGATCGACCTGGAAGAAGTGGTGTTGCTAAAAAAGCTGAAATTTGATGATCTAAATGATCGCAGGCGCTATTTGATTCTTCGGCGTAAAACAAGAAAGGTATATCCTTATGCAAAACTGGCCTCGGAAAGATTGATTGACCTCAATTCGAGACTGGATCAAATTAAATCGAAAAGAGCCCGTAAAAAATACACCAAGATCGTTCAGAATTATATTGAAGATGAATTTTCAGGGGAATTGAAAAAACTAACCCATACGGAAGGACAGATTCTGGTAAAGCTGATTCACCGCCAAACCGGATATACCGCTTTCGATTTGGTTAAAAATTTGAAAAGCGGTTGGCGAGCTTTTTGGTATAATACCACTGCCAGTCTTTTTGAAATATCTTTAAAGGAAGAATATCATCCTGAATCGAACAGGGAAGATTATTTAATTGAGGACATTTTGCAACGTTCTTTCCGCGATAATATATTAGAAAGGCAAAAGTCAGCACTCGATTTTGAGTATCTTGAATTGACTGATAAATGGAGTAGCGACAGGCCAAAGAATAAAAGCAGTAAATCTTAGCTTCAGGATATCAGTTTCTTAGGGTCAAATCTTAAATTTTTCTCAAATTTTATTTCTTTTTTCTTGTTTTAGATTGAAATGTTGTCTTATATTTGCACCCGCTTTCGCAGGAAAGTGTTGTTCATTGAGAGTTGGTTTTTTGCTGAGTTGTTGGGGGTGTAAGGAGAGGAAAGAAGAAAAAAACAGCTGCAAAAAATTTTTTCAAAAAAGTTTTGGTGGAAAGCAAAAAACAGTTGTATATTTGCAGCCGCTTTGAAAAACAAGTGGTGTTGAAAAAAAGGAGCTGCCGTCGGGGCATGTAGAGGGGTTCGAGTCCTTAAGTTCTAACAAAGATGAAGATCATTGACATATTGAATTGACAGGGATTATATAGAGGTATATAATTCAGTGTATAAGAATTAAGACGAAACGTCAGACCTGAGCAATTTCTTGGTAGTTGTTACATTATATAAGAATTAACGATGAAGAGTTTGATCCTGGCTCAGGATGAACGCTAGCGGCAGGCCTAACACATGCAAGTCGAACGGTAACAGGAATTAGCTTGCTAATTTGCTGACGAGTGGCGCACGGGTGCGTAACGCGTATACAATCTGCCTTTAAGCGGGAAATAGCCCATGGAAACGTGGATTAATGTCCCATAGTATTATGGATTCACCTGGATTTATAATTAAACATTTATGGCTTAAAGATGAGTATGCGTCCTATTAGCTAGATGGTAAGGTAACGGCTTACCATGGCAACGATAGGTAGGGGTCCTGAGAGGGAGATCCCCCACACTGGTACTGAGACACGGACCAGACTCCTACGGGAGGCAGCAGTGAGGAATATTGGACAATGGAGGCAACTCTGATCCAGCCATGCCGCGTGCAGGAAGACTGCCCTATGGGTTGTAAACTGCTTTTATACAGGAAGAACCACACCTACGTGTAGGTGCTTGACGGTACTGTATGAATAAGGATCGGCTAACTCCGTGCCAGCAGCCGCGGTAATACGGAGGATCCAAGCGTTATCCGGAATCATTGGGTTTAAAGGGTCCGTAGGCGGGACAATAAGTCAGTGGTGAAAGTCTTCCGCTCAACGGGAGAATTGCCATTGATACTGTTGTTCTTGAATTAGTATGAAGTGGTTGGAATGAGTAGTGTAGCGGTGAAATGCATAGATATTACTCAGAACACCTATTGCGAAGGCAGATCACTAATACTATATTGACGCTGATGGACGAAAGCGTAGGTAGCGAACAGGATTAGATACCCTGGTAGTCTACGCCGTAAACGATGGTCACTAGCTGTCCGGCCTAATTGAGGGCTGGGTGGCTAAGCGAAAGTGATAAGTGACCCACCTGGGGAGTACGTTCGCAAGAATGAAACTCAAAGGAATTGACGGGGGCCCGCACAAGCGGTGGAGCATGTGGTTTAATTCGATGATACGCGAGGAACCTTACCAGGGCTTAAATGCAGTCTGACAGGAGTGGAAACACTCCCTTCTTCGGACAGATTGCAAGGTGCTGCATGGTTGTCGTCAGCTCGTGCCGTGAGGTGTCAGGTTAAGTCCTATAACGAGCGCAACCCCTTTCGTTAGTTGCCAGCGAGTCATGTCGGGAACTCTAGCGAGACTGCCGGTGCAAACCGTGAGGAAGGTGGGGATGACGTCAAATCATCACGGCCCTTACGTCCTGGGCCACACACGTGCTACAATGGTAGGGACAGAGGGCAGCTACCCCGCGAGGGGATGCGAATCTTCAAACCCTATCACAGTTCGGATCGCAGTCTGCAACTCGACTGCGTGAAGCTGGAATCGCTAGTAATCGCACATCAGCCATGGTGCGGTGAATACGTTCCCGGGCCTTGTACACACCGCCCGTCAAGCCATGGAAGCCGGGGGTACCTGAAGTCCGTCACCGTAAGGAGCGGCCTAGGGTAAAACTGGTAACTGGGGCTAAGTCGTAACAAGGTAGCCGTACCGGAAGGTGCGGCTGGAACACCTCCTTTCTAGAGCCAAGCTGTACTTATAAACAGCCAGCGCAATTACCAGATAGGGAGTTGTTACTAACAGAGAAGACCTCTTTGGTCTTGATTCTTATACTGTCAATTTGATTATATGTGAGATGTATACTGTATAAAGTATGCTGTATATGGAAGTTTTTTCCTGATACATTATACAATTGACCTTATACATGACACAAAGGACAGTCTCATAGCTCAGCTGGTTAGAGCGCTACACTGATAATGTAGAGGTCGGCAGTTCGAGTCTGCCTGAGACTACTTAAGAAGTAATTTTTTAAGCCTTAGGGCGAAAAGGGAATTACGAAGTTCATTAAAAGATATTGAAAGGAAATTTTAGAAGTTGGGTTTGTTACGAGTTGGAAAGACTCTTAACTCATAACTAAGAACTCATAACTGAAAAATGGGGGATTAGCTCAGCTGGCTAGAGCGCCTGCCTTGCACGCAGGAGGTCATCGGTTCGACTCCGATATTCTCCACCAAGTTTAGATGTTAGATGCTGGACTTGAGATGTTAGATTGTCTAATATCTCATATCTAAGATCTCCAATCTGGACAGAACGTTCATTGACATATTGAAGAAACAAATAATACGAGAGACGCTATTTAATTATAGATAGAATAATCTAAGGTAAATAAATACATTATAAAAGAAAGATCTAGAGATAGATCACGAGCATTAGAAGCAAAACGCATACAAGCTAGATAAGGGCGTATGGGGGATGCCTAGGCTCTCAGAGGCGAAGAAGGACGTGATAAGCTGCGAAAAGCTGCGGGGATTGGCACATACAAGTTGATCCGCAGATATCCGAATGGGGCAACCCACTTAGTTGAAGGCTAAGTATCCGCAAGGAGGCGAACCCGGGGAACTGAAACATCTAAGTACCCGGAGGAAGAGAAAACAATAGTGATTGCGCTAGTAGTGGCGAGCGAACGCGCAGTAGCCCAAACCAATGAGTTTACGGACTTATTGGGGTTGTAGGACTGCAATATAGATTGTATCATGAACTAGAATCATCTGGAAAGATGAGCCATAGACGGTGACAGCCCGGTATGGGTAAGTGCATATAATTTTAGCAGGATCCTGAGTAGTGCGGGGCACGTGAAACCCTGTATGAATCCGGCGGGACCATCCGCCAAGGCTAAATACTCCTGAGAGACCGATAGTGAACCAGTACCGTGAGGGAAAGGTGAAAAGAACCCTGAACAAGGGAGTGAAATAGAACCTGAAACCATACGCTTACAAGCGGTCGGAGCCCCTTTGGGGTGACGGCGTGCCTTTTGCATAATGAGCCTACGAGTTACCGTTTCCAGCAAGGTTAAGCACTTCAGGTGTGGAGCCGTAGCGAAAGCGAGTCTGAATAGGGCGCTTTAGTTGGTAGTGGTAGACGCGAAACCGTGTGATCTACCCTTGGGCAGGTTGAAGCTGTGGTAACACATAGTGGAGGACCGAACCCGTTGACGTTGAAAAGTCTTGGGATGACCTGAGGGTAGGGGTGAAAGGCCAATCAAACTCGGAAATAGCTCGTACTCCCCGAAATGCATTTAGGTGCAGCGATATAGTTAGTTTTATAGAGGTAGAGCTACTGATTGGATGCGGGGGCTTCACCGCCTACCAATTCCTGACAAACTCCGAATGCTATAAAATGGTATATATCAGTGAGGGCATGGTGCTAAGGTCCATGTCCGAGAGGGAAAGAACCCAGACCATCAGCTAAGGTCCCCAAATGTATGTTAAGTTGAATAAACGCGGTTGGACTGCCCAGACAGCTAGGATGTTGGCTTGGAAGCAGCCATTCATTTAAAGAGTGCGTAACAGCTCACTAGTCGAGCGGTCCGGCATGGATAATAATCGGGCATAAACATACTACCGAAGCTATGGATTACAGTTTTAACTGTAGTGGTAGGGGAAGCATTGTAACAGAGGCGAAGGTGTACTGCGAGGTATGCTGGATTGGTTACAAAAGAAAATGTAGGCATAAGTTAACGATAATGCAGGCGAGAAACCTGCACACCGAAAGACCAAGGTTTCCCCAGCTATGCTAATCAGCTGGGGGTTAGTCGGGACCTAAGCGAACCCGAAGGGGGTAGTCGATGGACAAGCAGTTAATATTCTGCTACTTGCCCCATGTTAAAGCGGACGGAGCGTAAAGTTGGTGCGTACTGACGGAATAGTACGTTGAAGGGAGTGGTAACACCTCGATAGTACACGAAAGCTACGGCCGAGTGATAATCCAGCGGCGCGACTTCCAAGAAAAGCGAGTGGAGGCAACCGTACCGTAAACCGACACAGGTAGTTGGGATGAGAATTCTAAGGTGCTCGAGAGATTCATGGCTAAGGAACTAGGCAAAATTGGCCCGTAACTTCGGGAGAAGGGTCGCCACAGCAATGTGGGCCGCAGTGAAAAGATCCAGGCGACTGTTTATCAAAAACACAGGACTCTGCTAAATCGAAAGATGACGTATAGGGTCTGACACCTGCCCGGTGCCGGAAGGTTAAGGGGAG